>JANNFZ010000438.1:0-5158 GCA_031380375.1 Hyphomicrobiales bacterium | reverse complement strand
TCCAACCTTCTTTTGTCATCGTGTGCGGCACGGAATTATAAAAGGTGTGGAGGATTTCTTCGCCATGCATGCCAAGCGCATACAGCAGCGTCGTCACCGGCAGCTTGCGGCGGCGGTCGATGCGGGCGTGGATGATGTCCTTGGCGTCGAACTCGAAGTCGAGCCATGAACCACGATAGGGAATGACGCGGGCAGCAAACAGGATCTTGCCCGAGGAATGGCTCTTGCCCTTGTCATGGTCGAAGAACACGCCGGGCGAACGATGCATCTGTGAGACGATAACGCGCTCGGTGCCGTTGACGACGAAGGTGCCGTTCTTGGTCATGAGCGGAATATCGCCCATGTAGACGTCCTGTTCCTTGATGTCCTTGACGGATTTGGCCTGAGTGTCCGGATCAATTTCAAACACGATGAGGCGGAGCGTCACCTTCAAGGGCGCCGCAAAGGTCATGCCGCGCTGCTGGCATTCATCAACGTCGAACTTCGGCGCTTCAAATTCATAGCGCACAAACTCGAGCACCGCTTGGCCGGCAAAGTCGGAAATCGGAAACACCGACTTGAAAACCGCCTGCAAGCCTTCGGGCGGACGACCGCCCGCCGGTTCCTTCATCTGCAGGAACTGGTCATAGGATTCGCGCTGCACCTCAATGAGGTTCGGCATTTCGGCAACTTCAATGCCTTTGCCAAACACCTTGCGGATGCGCTTGCGGCTTGCAACTGTACGGGTCTCTGCCATGTGATTTCCTTGTCTTTCTCAATTCGGGTTCGCTGTCTTGGAAGACACCAAACGGCTTGTTTGAAAACCCGTCACCGGACGCTCAAACAAACCGTTCAAACACTGTATTCGTCATCGCGGCGAAAGCCGGGACAGGGGAAAATCCCCTGCCCCAGCCCAATCTTGTTACTTCAACTCGACCTTGGCACCAGCCGCTTCGAGCTTCTTCTTGATGTCGTCGGCGTCTTTCTTGTTGACGCCTTCCTTCACGGCCTTGGGAGCCCCCTCGACGAGGTCCTTGGCTTCCTTGAGGCCAAGACCCGTGATGGCACGGACTTCCTTGATGACTTCAATCTTCTTCTCGCCGGCAGCGAGAAGCATGACTGTGAATTCAGTCTTCTCTTCCACAGCAGCGGCAGCAGGGCCAGCAGCAGCGGCGGCAGCCACCGGAGCAGCGGCGGAAACGCCCCACTTTTCTTCCAGCATCTTGGAAAGCTCAGCCGCTTCAAGAACGGTGAGCTTCGAAAGGTCTTCTACAACTTTGGCAAGGTCAGCCATTTTTTTGTCTCTCTTTTACAATCGGTTTGGTTCAGTCATTTCAACAAGTCTGCGAGTGAAATCTCACGCCGCTTGGTCTTTGGAGGCATAGGCATTGAACACGCGGGCCAATTGGCCGGCGGGTGCAGCCAGTACACCGGCGATCTTCGTCGCCGGGGCCTGGATGAGCCCGATGATCTTGCCCCTCAGCTGATCCAGCGAGGGCAGTTCCGCGAGTGCCTTGACGCCTTGGGCATCGAGAATGGTCTTGCCGAGTGCACCACCCAGAACAACGAATTTCTCGTTGCCCTTGGCGAAATCGGAAGCCACTTTCGGTGCCGCCACGGGATCGGTGGCGTAAGCCACCATCGTCGGGCCTTTGAAGAGCCCGGAGATTCCCTTTGCGTCAGTGCCGTCCAGAGCAAGCATTGCAAGACGGTTCTTGGCGACCTTGATGGTCGCCCCCGCCTTGGCCATCCTGTTGCGCAGGTCGTTGACCTGGTTCACAGTCAAGCCCTTGTTGTGGGCCACAACGATCACGCCGGTGCTTTTGAACACCGTGTTCAGCGTTGCGACGAGCTCTTTTTTCTCAGCTCTTTCCACGTGCTTTCTCCGTTTTGGCGAAGCGTTGCCGCCTCACCGGTTGGACCTGTTCCGCCGCAACTGCGGCGAAACGTTCAAACCTGTCGCCCGTGAAGGTCACGGAATTTGAGGTCCAAACCGACCGGACCGCCATTGCAGTGGTCCAAATTCTGTTTCGACACCCATCTCATGCTGGCTGGCTTTTTAAGTGAGGCTTGCACCCCACGCCGGCAATCTCGGACAGGACTCCATCGGTGTTTCCACCTTTGGCTCCAACCCGCTGAACAAGAGTCAGCGGGTCAGAATTCGTGTTACGCCGCAGCCGTTGTGCCGACGTCGAGCTTGACGCCTGGGCCCATCGAGGATGACAGCGAAATTTTCTTCACATAGGTGCCTTTGGCACCTGCGGGCTTGGCCTTGTTGACGGCGTCAATGAAGGCCTTAACGTTCTGGGCGATCTGCTCGGCCGAAAACGAAGCCTTGCCGACGCCGGCCTGCACAATGCCGGCCTTTTCGACGCGGAACTCAACGGCACCACCCTTGGCTGCTTTTACAGCTGCGGTTACGTCCATGGTCACGGTGCCAACCTTGGGGTTCGGCATCATGTTGCGCGGACCCAGCACCTTGCCGAGACGACCCACGAGACCCATCATGTCGGGTGTGGCGATACAACGGTCAAAGTCGATCGTGCCCTTATTGACGATTTCAAAAAGGTCTTCGGCGCCAACGATGTCGGCACCGGCCTTCTTGGCTTCGTCAGCCTTGGGGCCCTTGGCAAACACCGCGACGCGGACCTTGCGGCCCGAACCATTCGGCAGGTTGCACACACCACGGACCATCTGGTCAGCATGGCGGGGGTCAACACCGAGGTTCATCGACACTTCGATGGTCTCATCGAACTTGGCAATCGCCCGGTCCTTGATCAGCTTGACGGCTTCGTCAATCGGATAGAACTTCACCCGATCCACGTTGGCATGGCTTTTTTGCATGCGCTTTGGGAGTTTTACCATTGTCTTACGCTCCCTCAACTTCAAGGCCCATGGAACGGGCCGAGCCGGCAATTTCGCGTGCCGCAGCTTCAACATCACGGGCGTTCATGCCCTGGATTTTCTGGGCGGCTATTTCGCGGCACTGGTCCATTGTGACTTTGCCAACGATAACCTTGCCGGGCTCTTTCGAACCGGCATTGACCTTGGCTGCCTTCTTCAGAAAGAAGGAAGCGGGTGGTGCTTTCATTTCGAAAGTGAAGGACTTGTCCTGGTAGGCCGTGATAACCACAGGAACGGGCGAGCCCTGCTCCATCTTCTGCGTGGCGGCGTTGAAGGCCTTGCAGAATTCCATAATGTTCAAACCGCGCTGGCCCAATGCGGGTCCAATTGGCGGCGACGGATTGGCTTGTCCTGCAGGAACCTGCAGCTTGACATAGCCGACGACTTTCTTGGCCATCAGTGTTTTCCCTCTTTCAAAAGGTTAGTGGTGCGGTTTCCGCGACATTCGCCGCTAGACCTCCCACGGGTTGGTTTTCGTCACCCAAACTCTGTCCCCTCTCCTGCGAAGAAGGTGGCCGAAGGCCGGGTGAGGTCCCTCGGTCATTTGCCCCTGAGGGCAAAACTCATTTCATCTTTTCGACTTGCCCATATTCGAGTTCCACAGGCGTTGGCCTGCCGAAAATCGACACGGCCACTTTCAGCCGCGAGCGTTCTTCATCCACTTCTTCGACCTGACCGTTGAACGAGGCAAACGGGCCATCGGCCACCTTTACCTGCTCGCCGATCTCGAAGCGGATCGTCGCCTTGGGCTTTTCGATGCCCTCGGCAACCTGGTTCAGAATGCGGGCTGCTTCCGCATCGGAAATCGGCACGGGCTTCAAGCCCGAACCCAAAAAGCCCGTTACCTTCGGGGTGTTCTTGATGAGGTGGAAAGCCTCGTCGGTCAGTTCCACCTTGGCCAGAACATAACCCGGGAAGAACCGGCGCTCGGTCTTGTAACGGCGACCGCGGCGGATCTCGATCACCTCTTCGGTCGGCACAATGATCTGTTCGAACAGCTCATCCAGCTTTTTCTGGATCACCTGCTTCTTGATGTCCTCCATCACCTTTTTCTCGAAATTCGAGTAGGTGTGGATGATGTACCAGCGCTTCGCCATGGGTAAGTTGGGCCTTTCTGCCTCAGAATCCGAAAAGCACGCTGTCAACGGCCCATTTGAGAATCGCATCGACGCCGACGAAGAACAGGCTCGCGGCAATCACAAATACGAACACCATCGTGGTGGAAATCGTCAGCTCTTTCCGGGTGGGCCAGGTGATTTTCCTGGCTTCTTCGCGGACCTCGCGGGCGAATTCAACTGGATTGGTCTTGGCCATCAATTGTCCTTTTTATACAAAGCCCTGGACGGCTCATATGGGGTTGGACCCAGATGAATCCAAGGCTTCAGAATGGCAGGGGCAGAAGGGCTCGAACCCTCGACCTGCGGTTTTGGAGACCGCCGCTCTACCAACTGAGCTATACCCCTACTGCAAGTTCCTACCGTGCCTGAACGCACGGAAAAACCGGAAGCTATGTGTTGAGATTGCGGGGCTTTAGAGACTCATGCACAAAACGTCAACAGGGGTTATTTCGCCCCTTGACATACAACATTTGCAGCATTGCTGTATTTGCTGTAAGTAATGCAAAATGCGTTATTCAACCTCTGACCTATCCCGCAAATCCGGCGATATCATCGCCAGTGCCCTTCGCTCTCCGGTCATCATCACCCAAAGGGGCAAACCCAGGCTAATCATCATCAGCATCGAGGAGTTCAACAAGCTCCGCGGTAAAAAGCCTTCGACAACGGAAGACCCAGCACTCTCGCATCCCGAATTGCTGCCCTACTCCGGCAATCCGGCGAGCAGGTAAGCGTCAGTCCAGAATTTCGCATCCTTTTGGTCTTTGAAAGCTCCGTTTCCAATCAATTTGGCAACGTGGAAGTCGGGATTGTCGGCAAGGAAAAAACTCGCTTCTTCCCGGGCTTCCTCAAGATTGCCAGACAGCGCCAGAGCAGCAGCAAGTACGCGGCGCGAACCGGTGCGGTAAGTTTCCTCCCGCCGCAAGGTTGTCACCGCATTCTCGTATTGGCCATTGGCGATCTGAGCCACGCCCAATATCCAATAATACCATGTCGGGGGCCGGGGATTGAGCCGAAGCGCCTTGGCTGCGAATTCCAGCCCCTCTTTCGGCAATCCGAACGTAATCTTGAAATCGGCACCAACTGCATGCGCATCGGCATCGTTGGGATTCATGTTCAAGGATGCTTCAAAATGTGCCTTCGCCTCATCCCAGCGCCGT
>JANNFZ010000430.1:0-3069 GCA_031380375.1 Hyphomicrobiales bacterium | reverse complement strand
TGCGGCAGCGGCATGCTGCAAAGACCTGCAATCCGTTTTGGCGTCGGCGCAGGATTGGTCGGAGTGGCCGGCGCTTTCTGTGCCGACACTGGCGACCTGGCAAAAGGGCAAAATCCTGCTCATGGGCGATGCGGCTCACGGCACGTTGCCATTTCTGGCGCAGGGGGCAGCCATGGCGTTAGAAGATGCGGCAGAACTCCTCACCTCACCCGACCGGCTGGACCAGCGCCGGACGCGGACAATGCGGCTTGACCGCGAAACAGGACGGAACGGCCGCATATATCATTTGGGCGGCTTAGCAGCACAGATCAGGAACGCCACCCTGGCTCTTGCACCGGATTTCATGATCAATAACAGATTGAAATGGCTCTATGATTACGCCTGACTCACATTTTTGTGAACCGGCAGCAAACCGACTAGGCGGGGTGCCCGTATCAGCTAACGTGAGACGAAGTGGCGGACGGATTCGAAAGGAACTGACTATGGGAATTTCAACTTCAATGGCCCGTAACTTCATGGTTGCGGCGGTGTTGGGCTTTGCGTCCCCGTTGGCGCTGGCTGCGGGCAGTGGCTCTAACAACAACAATGACAACAATGACAACAACGGCAATCACATTCCGTCGGCTGCCGAACTGCATTGCACTGAAGGCCAAGTCGTCAAGTACAAGACGAAGAATGGCAAGAAAGTCTATCACTGCGCCGAAGCCCAGCAGGATGGTTCGCTGAGCGACGACGAGCTTTACCGCCAAGGCGTGCAGCTTGCCAAATCCGGCCACTATGATTGGGCGCTCGATGTTCTGGCCCGGATCAAGGACCAGAACAAACCGGAAGTGCTGAACTATATGGGTTACAGCCACCGCAAGGCTGGTCGCCTCGAAAAAGGCATCAGCTATTACGCCAAGGCGCTGGCCATCAACCCAGACTTTGTGCTGGCCCGCGAATATCTTGGGGAGGGCTATGTTGCCGCCGGCCGCATCGACCTTGCCATGGTGCAGTTGGACGAGATCAAGACACGGTGCGGTGTTTCATGCGAACAATATGTCGACCTGAAGAAGGCCATCGACACCGGCATCAATTGATAATCAGCGCGGCGGCTTCAACCAGCTCACGTCGCCGCGCCCCCACCTGCCCTTGCCCATCGCTCGCGCAAGCCACGGCAGAATGATTTTGGCCTCTTCGTGAAGTGTGTGCGGCGGATTGAAGATCACCAGACCCGATCCTGCAAGACCACCTTCCTTGAACACTTCCCGCACGCGAAGTTCGCAGCACAGAATGTTGTGGGTTGCACCCTGCCCCAGACTGGCTCGCAGCATTTCCGCGTCACTTTCCGAAATGATGGGATACCAAACAATCAGAATGGTTGTGGCCATACGCTTCAGGGCATGGTTCACCATCTGGACAACGCGCGTCGCTTCGTCGGTTGCCTCATAGGCTGGATCAATGAGCACCAGGCCCCGCCTCTCGCGGAACGGCAATTCTGTTTTCACAGCCTGGCTTGCATCAACCCGCGTGACTTTGACTTGGGCCTTGCCAAGATAGAACGAAGACAATGTGCCGGCGTCGGCAGGGTGAAGCTCATTCAGGATCATCCGGTCGGAGGCACGCAGGGCAGCGCCGATCAACTGGGGTGACCCCGGGTAGATGCGCAGTTTTCCGTCCGCATTCAGCGCCGCAATGCAGTCGCGATAGGGTTTGAGAAGTACTGCCACATCGGCCGGTGTATCGTGTTGCAGAACCCTGCCAATGCCCTCCTTCCACTCGCCGGTCTTGAAAGCCTCGACGCCCGAGAGGTCATAGCGACCAATGCCGGCATGGGCATCGAGAACCGCAAAGGGTTTGTCCTTTTGCTTCAGATAAGAAAGCACCCGGGTCAGCAGCACATGTTTCAGCACATCGGCGTGGTTTCCGGCGTGAAAGGCGTGGCGGTAGTTCATGCGCCTCTATGGCGTGCGGGCCTGCATACAGCAACCTGCGTTCTATCGAACGCAGACAAGTTGCTGTGGCATTTTGAATCTGGAGCAACTTTCGCTTCGAAAGTGATTCAACTTGCTCGCCCGTTGCTCTGGCGCGCCGTGCTGTCAGCTGGATTCATCTGACCATAAGAATTGCTCGAAAATTCAATATGTTGGCGCATCTTTTCTCTCTCAAATCGTTCCGATTTGATCGTCCGATGCTCCATGGTCAATTGCAGCCTTAACCCAGTGGTAACCATAATCGCCCATCCTTGGATTTGGTTTGTCAGGGGTGTCGGCATGTGGCGTTGTGTTTCTGTGTTCTTGCTTTCGGGTTTGGCCATGCCGGCTACCGCTGAAGAACTGACGCCATGGTTTGGCAACGCGGGTCAGGATGCATTTCAAATGGCAACATCCGGGACCAGCGAAGCTCGGCAGGGCGAGGCCGACCAGACTATGCCACCTGATTGTACAATTGTAAATTGCAAACCCAACCAAGAGTTTGCTAGGCTTGAAAAACGATCCCGATGATTGACCGCAATCTTGACACAGGATTTGGTTACGCCGGGCCGGTTTCGGGGGAGACGAAGATGAAGTTGATGATGAAACCAGTTTATGCCGCAGTTGCCTGTGCCTTTTTGCTGACCGGATGCAGTTCGGGCTTTTCGGGCTTCAATGTCTTCAAAGACAGCAACCGGGACAATGCCAACGCGCCTGACCTCCAACCCATGGAGCCGCTTGATCCGGGCACCATGTCTGCCGACCAGATCAAGCGCGTCATTTCCGGCAAGAGCTGGAAATGGGCAAGCCCGCGCAATGGCGGTGTAACACTCTACGCCGATGACGGCAGCTCGCTTGTTGAAGTCACAGGCAAGGGCACCACAACCGGCAAATGGATGGCCAAGGACGGCCAGCTTTGCGAAAGCTTTGCGCCAGCGCCGTTCCTGCCCAATGGCGTGCCCATGACCTGCCAGCCCTTCTCGGGCTCCGGCAGCACCTACAAGGTTGGCCAGGCCACCTTCACGCTCGCCTAGTTCGAACACCACGGATTTCAAGGGCCTGCTAGCGCATCGTACGAGCAGGTGGAATCACCTGCGAAGTGAAAGATGCGCCAGAT
>JANNFZ010000414.1:0-4652 GCA_031380375.1 Hyphomicrobiales bacterium | reverse complement strand
CAAGCTCAAGAACGGCCTGCCCGATGAGGTGCCGGTGACTCCGGCGCAAAACGGGACCGCGGGAAGCAGCGGGTAAGACTTGGTTCTCCTTCCCCCCGTGGGGGAAAATCGCGAAGTGCGCCTTCTCCCATGCGTGCCGCACGGGCGAGGGCAGGAAGGAAATTTGATGCCGCTCTCCGATGAAGAGGTTGAACGCTATGCCCGGCACATCGTGTTGCCGGAAGTCGGTGGGCCTGGTCAGAACAAGTTGAAAAATTCTTCCGTGCTGGTGATTGGCGCAGGGGGATTGGGTGCTCCCCTGCTTTTGTACCTGGCAGCTGCGGGTGTGGGACGCATCGGCATTGTTGATGCCGACACCGTGTCGCTTTCTAACCTGCAGCGCCAGGTCATCCACACCACCGATCGCATTGGTGTTGCGAAAACACAAAGTGCCGCAACGCAGATCGCCGCCATCAATCCCCATGTGATTGTCGACCAGCACCAGATCCGCATCACCGCCGAAAATGCGCTCACCCTGATGGCAGGCTATGACATTGTCGCCGATGGCTGCGATAATTTCCCGACGCGCTTTCTGGTCAGCGATGCCTGCTACTTCGCCAAAAAGATTTTGGTCTCCGCCGCCGTCGGGCAATTTGATGGCCAGATCTCGACCTTCAAACCCTTTGTGAAAGATCATCCCACCTATCGCTGCTTTGTCGGTGATTTGCCGCCACGCGGCTCTTTTCTTGCCTGTGAAGTGGCGGGCGTCATGGGGGCGCTTCCCGGCATACTGGGTTCCATGCAGGCCATGGAGGTGATCAAGGAATTGCTGGGCATTGGCGAAAGCTTGAGCGGTCGCATCCTCATGTATGACGCGCTGTGGGCCAGGTTCTTCGAAACCAAATTGGCCTGGAACCCGGATAATCCCCTGACCGGCACCCACCCCACGATCACCAGCCTCGACGCCGCCAACTACCGCGATTGAGGGATAGGATTATACAGCCTTAAATTGAAATCAATTCTAGCCGGGGTAGGAGCCCCGTACACGCGATTCAGCCGTTCTCCGCTGGGCGTATACCAGAGGACCCCCAAAACGCGCTTCACGGCCGCCTGAACGCATTTAAAAGCCTATCATAGAGTTATAATCCTCACGTAGGCTCGAAAACCTCCACTTCAGCTATATAAAGATATCTTTATATCCTTCTTGATCATCCGCCGCTCCCTTGCTAGAAGCCCGGCATCAAAAAGGATCAGAGACATGAGCACACACGATTACATCGTCGCCGACATCAAACTTGCCGACTGGGGCCGCAAGGAACTCGACATGGCGGAAGTGGAAATGCCGGGCCTCATGTCAACCCGCGCCGAATATGCGGCGTCCCAGCCCCTGAAGGGTGCCCGCATTTCGGGCTCCCTGCACATGACCATCCAGACGGCGGTGCTGATCGAGACCCTCAAAGCCCTCGGCGCCGACATCCGCTGGGCCTCTTGCAATATTTTTTCGACGCAAGACCACGCCGCCGCGGCCATCGCCGCCGCCGGCATTCCGGTTTTCGCCGTCAAGGGCGAGAGCTTGAAGGAGTATTGGGAATACACCGCGAAGATCTTCGACTGGACCGATGGCAAGCCCGCCAACATGATCCTCGATGATGGTGGTGATGCAACACTCTACATTTTGCTCGGTGAAAAATCGGAAGGAAATCCCGCCCTCATCGCCCACCCGAAGAGCGAGGAGGAGGAATATCTCTACGCTGAAATCAAAAAACGCCACAAATCGAGCCCCGGCTGGTTTGCGGCCCAACGCAAAGCCATCATCGGCGTGTCGGAAGAAACAACGACGGGCGTGCATCGTCTCTATGAAATGCAGAAGAAGGGCGAACTTCCCTTCCCCGCCATCAATGTCAACGACAGTGTCACAAAGTCGAAGTTCGACAACAAATATGGCTGCCGTGAATCACTGGTCGATGCCATCCGCCGCGGCACCGACGTGATGATGGCCGGCAAGGTTGCCGTGGTCTGTGGCTATGGTGATGTCGGCAAGGGCTCGGCACTTTCATTGCGTGGCTCGGGCGCCCGCGTCATCGTCACGGAAGTTGATCCCATTTGCGCGCTGCAGGCCGCCATGGACGGCTTCTCGGTGATGACCCTGCAGGATGCGCTTCCGACCGCCGACATCTATGTGACGGCCACCGGCAACAAGGATGTGATCACCCTTGATGACATGAAGCTGATGAAGGACATGGCCGTCGTCTGCAACATCGGCCATTTCGACAATGAGATCCAGGTGGCCGAACTGAAGAACTTCCCGTGGATCAACATCAAGCCGCAGGTTGATCTCGTGACCTTCCCCAAGGGCAACCGCATCATCCTTCTGTCAGAGGGTCGTCTTGTGAACCTCGGCAATGCCACGGGCCATCCGAGCTTTGTGATGTCGGCGTCCTTCACCAACCAAACACTCGCCCAGATCGAACTCTATACCAATCGCACCACGGGCAAATACCAGAACGAAGTCTATGTGCTGCCAAAGCACCTCGATGAAAAAGTGGCGCGCCTGCATTTGGGCAAGCTCGGCGTCAGGCTCACCGAATTGAAGCCGGAACAGGCGTCCTACATCGGCGTTGCGCAAACCGGCCCCTACAAGCCGGATTATTACCGGTATTAGCACACGCGCCTTCTCCCCCACCCCCGTCCCCTCCCCGCAAAGCGGGTAGGGGTGATTCACCTGCCTCACCCCTCCCCAATTCTTGGGGAGGGGCAGGGGTGGGGTCACTGGCTGCCAGCACGATCGCCCCCCGATTCCCGTTCTCCCCGAAAGGCCCTAGTGTACGCCAGCGCGATTCGGTGTTGGGGGCTCGCGCCGGGCGGCCGGAGATTTCAGCGTGACAAAGCACGGGGCTATATGGGTGAGGGCGGGCGCTTGGGCCTGTGGCCTGCCGCTGCTTGTCACCCCCGTCCACGCCGCCTGGACCGATCCCGTCACCCTGTCACCGATGATCGCCGTGGCGCTGGCGGGCTTTGCCGTTGCCGCCATGGCTCTCCCAGCGGTCGCATTGCGCAGCCAGCGCATGGTCAACGCCGCGGCCAAGCAGAAAATCCAGTCCCTTGAACAGCAATTGAACGAGGCGGAAGCCGCCCTCAAATCCGAACCCCAGGTCATGCTGGTGTGGAACGGTGGCGGCACTGGCGTCGAGCGCATGGTCGGCAACCTGCGCGGCACCGCTCGCTTGCCCGAAAATTCCGATGGCTTGCTCGCTTTTGCCGTCTGGCTCGAATCCGACAGTGCCGCCCATCTCGGCCTCTGCCTCACGGAGCTTCGCGAGAGCGGCAAGGCCTTCTCGATCGGCGTGAAATCCAAACTTGGCGAATTACTGGAAGCCGACGGCCGGGCCGCAGGTTCGCTCGCCACGTTGCGTTTCAGGCCGCTCGCCGGAGACCGCCGCGCCGTCACCGAACTGGCCTATGACGCCGGGAAATTGGCCAAGCAAGTGGAGCGTCTTTCCACCATCCTCGATGCCGCCCCCTTCCCGGTGTGGATCAGGGGCCGCGACCAGACACTGACCTGGGCCAACCAAGCCTATATCAAAGCCGTTGAGGCACCGACGCTGGCGTCAGCCCTCAAGACTTCAACGCAATTATTGGCAGGCCAGGCACTCGATACCCGGAAGGCCAATGCGGCGACGGGCCTCAAAGGCCGGGTGCGCGCCGTGCATGGCGGGCGCATGAGCGCTTTCAACATCCACGAGATCAACTTGCAGGAAGGGGTCGCCGGTTTTGCCGTCGATGTGAGTGCGCTGGAGACTGCCGAAAAGGAACTTGACCGCCACATCAATGCCCATGCCTCAACCCTCGACAAGGTCAACACGGCCATCGCCATTTTCGGGCCCGACCAGCGCCTGCGGTTTTTCAACCGCGCCTACAGCCAGCTTTGGGCCCTTGATGAGGACTGGCTGAAGGCCCAGCCCAGTGATGGAGAAATTCTCGATTTGCTGCGCCAGCGCCGGGCCCTGCCGGAGCAAGTCAATTTCCGCGAATGGAAAGGAAAGCAGCTCTCATCCTACACGACCCTCGAGATCCGCGAGAATTTCTGGTACCTGCCCGATGGCCGGTCCCTGCGGGTTGTTTGCGAACAGCACCCTTTCGGCGGCGTGACTTATCTCTATGAAAACCTCACCAAGGAATACCAGCTCGAAAGCCGCTACAATGAATTGGCTGACGTGCAGAAGGAAACCCTCGACAACCTCGCCGAGGCGGTGGCGTTGTTTGGCTCGGATGGCCGCATGCGCCTGTGCAACAGCACGTTCCAAAGATTGTGGGCCATCGACTTTTCGGATGGCCATGACGGGCCCCATCTCGAGGGTTTTCTGAAACTCAAAACCGTGACCGGAGACAGCCGTGCCGCCTGGTCCGATATCAAGTTCGGCATCACCGGGCTCGACGGCAACCGCAAGGTCGTTGAAGGCCGTTGCAGCCAGGCGGGGCAAATCCTGCGCTATCGCGCCACACCCTTGCCCGACGGCAATGCACTCCTTGCCTTCTCGGATATTTCCGACAGCGTGCGCGCCGAACAGGCGCTTCGCGACCGTACCGAAGCACTGGAAGCAGCCGACCGGTTGAAGACCACGTTCCTCGCCAATATTTCCTATGAGATCCGCACCCCCTTGACCAGCATCGGC
>JANNFZ010000385.1:0-2398 GCA_031380375.1 Hyphomicrobiales bacterium | reverse complement strand
TGGACATTCTTCGCCGCCACTTTCGCCACAAGCTCATCGGGGGTCAGCCTGATGCCGTCATAGATGACATGAAGGCCGGCATCGGCGGCCCTTGTGGCGATCTGTTCGGCACCGTTTGAGTGGCCATCAAGGCCGGGCTTTCCCACCAGCAATTTGGGTGTTTCGCCAAGGCGTTGCGCCAGGTTTGCAACACGGCTGCGAAGTGCTTCAAGTGGCAGTGAAGGGGACGATGACAGGGTCAGTGCCACGCCGGTTGGGCCACGGTATTCGCCAAACACCTGACGCAGCGTTTCGCCCCATTCGCCTGTCGTGACACCAGCCTTGGCGCAGGCAATCGACGGTTCCATGATGTTGCGGGCTTCGCTTGCAGCTTGCGAAAGTGCTGCGAGTGCTGCCTTGACTGCCTTGCCATCACGGGTGGCGCGCCAGGCCTTGAGGCTGGCGATCTGCTCGTCTTCAATGGCGTCCTTCACGGTGTGGATGCTGTCGCCCACGGCAAAGGGCGATGCTTCCGAGGTCGTGAAGATATTGACGCCCACGACTTTGGTTTCTCCGGTTTCAATTGCTTTGAGACGCATGGTATTGGAGGACACAAGCGCTGCCTTCATGGAGGCGATGGCATTTGCGGTTGCAGCACCTCCCAAATCATCGAGTCTTGCCATTTCGGCACGGGCGGCGTGTTTCAATTCCTCGACTTTGGCTTCGATCACCGGGGAGCCATCAAAGAGATCGCCGTGTTCAAGAAGATCGGTCTCATAGGCCATGATCTGTTGCAGGCGCAGCGACCATTGCTGGTCGAAAGGGCGGGGAAGGCCCAAGGCTTCGTTCCAGGCGGGCAGCTGCACGGCACGGGCCCTTGCGTTTTTCGACAGGACAACGCCGAGCATCTCGATGAGGATACGGTAGACGTTGTTCTCGGGCTGCTGTTCGGTGAGGCCCAGTGAATTGACCTGCACGCCATAGCGGAAACGGCGGAGTTTTTCGTCGGCAATGCCATAGCGGTCGCGCAGCATCTCGTCCCAGAGATCAACGAAAGCCCGCATCTTGCAAAGTTCGGTCACGAAGCGAATGCCGGCATTGACAAAAAAGGAAATGCGGCTGGCAAACTTTGGAAAGTCCTCAGGTGAAATATCACGGGATGCTTTCATGCCATCAAGCACGGCCTTGGCATTGGCCAGCGCAAAACCCAGTTCCTGCACCGGCGTGGCACCCGCTTCCTGCAGGTGATATGAGCAGATGTTGACGGGATTGAACTTCGGCAATTCCTTCGCTGCAAAGGCGATGATGTCGGTGGCGAGGCGAAGCGATGCTTCCGGTGGAAACACATGGGTGCCGCGGGCCAGATATTCCTTGATGATATCGTTCTGCGTGGTGCCTTGAAGCGTGGCGCGCGCCACACCTTGCGCGTCAGCCGCCGCCACATAGAGCGCCAGCAACCAGGGTGCCGTGGCGTTGATGGTCATCGCGGTGTTCATGCGGTCAAGGGGAATGCCGGCGAAGAGTGCCTGCATGTCGCCAAGGTGCGAAATGGGCACACCGACCTTGCCGACTTCGCCACGGGCAAGTGTGTGGTCGCTGTCGTAGCCGGTTTGTGTCGGTAGGTCGAAAGCCACCGAAAGCCCGGTCTGGCCCTTGTCGAGATTGCGCCGGAACAGCGCATTGGACGCCGCAGCCGTGGAATGGCCAGCATAGGTTCGAAACAGCCAAGGTTGGTCAGGGATTGTCATGTCCACAGGGAAGCATGAACTTTTTTGCAGTGCAACAGAGCTCGCCGTTTAAATTAGCGGGTACTGTGTTCGGATGACTTCAACATATAGAGCAGCACCGGGCTAACAAGGGCATGGGCAATAATGGTGAACAGGGTAACCTTCATCACGTCGCTGGCCCCGCTCAGAAAAATGTCGCGGGCCAGAAAATTGGAAATCATGGCGCTGTTGAAAAGCGTGATGTAGGCGAGCGGAATGGCGATCATCGGCGGGGCCGACAAAAGCCTCGACAGCATGACTGCGGCGAGAAACGTGATAAACGAGACCAAATGAAAAACCTGGCGCGGCGGGTCCCAGCTCAGGAAACCGTCGAGGGCCTGAAAGACAGCATCAGGTGCCGATGCAAGCGTATCCAGCATGGAAGGAGCTCCCTCGCCCGAAGCTAAAAGTTAACGTCACTGCCGCCGATCCCGATTTTCCTTTAAAATCATTACGTTTGGGTTGCGGCGATCGTTCTATTTGTGCCTAGTGCGTAATGCGCCAAGACGGTTTCGTCTTGGCGATCAGATTACGCACCAGGATATTGATCCACGATCAGCTTTTATGACTTTTGGTGGTTCCACCAAAAGTCATGCTGATCTATAGTGCAGTGCACAAAATTGTGCTTTGCTGTGTACGGAGATGCCGGAAAA
>JANNFZ010000334.1:0-2943 GCA_031380375.1 Hyphomicrobiales bacterium | reverse complement strand
CGATGTGATGGGCAACTATCACCCGCACGGCGACGTGGCGATTTACGACGCCATGGCGCGCCTTGCGCAAGATTTCAACGTTCGCTACCCACTGGTCGATGGGCAGGGCAACTTCGGCAATATCGACGGCGATAATCCAGCCGCCAGCCGCTATACCGAAGCGCGCCTGACCGCCATTTCCGAAATTCTGATGGAAGGTCTGGCCGAAAACGCCGTCGATTTCCGCCCGAATTACGACGGCACCCTGACCGAACCCGTGGTCATGCCTGCCGCCTTTCCCGCCCTGCTGGCCAATGGCTCCTCAGGCATCGCCGTCGGCATGGCCACCAACATCCCCCCGCATAACTTGGATGAATTGATCCAAGGCTGCCTCGCCATGATCAAAGACCCAGACATCAGCAACGACGCACTCGTCGCCCTGATCCCCGGCCCCGATTTCCCCACCGGCGGCGTCATGGTAGAACCCCGCGAAAACATCCTTGAGGCGTATCGCACCGGCCGCGGTTCCTTCCGCATCCGTGCCAAATGGCACGTCGAAGACTTAGGTCGCGGTCTTTGGCAAATCATCATTGATGAAATCCCCTACCAGGTGCCAAAATCTAGGCTCATCGAAAAACTGGCCGAAGTCATCCAGCTTAAAAAAGTGCCTCTCCTCGCCGATGTGCGCGACGAATCCGCCGATGATATCCGCATCGTGCTGGAACCGCGCGCCCGCACGGTTGACCCCGATATGCTGATGACCATGCTCTACCGCAATTCCGATCTGGAAACCCGGTTTTCCATGAACATGAACGTGCTGATCGATGGCCGGGTGCCAAAGGTCTGCTCGCTGGCCGAAGTCCTGCGCGCCTTCCTTGACCACCGCCGCGATGTCTTGAAACGCCGCTCGCAGCACCGCCTTGAAAAGATCGACCACCGCTTAGAAATTCTCGAAGGTTTCATCATCACCTTCCTGAACCTCGACCGCGTGATCGACATTATCCGCTACGATGATGATCCCAAACGCGCGCTTATGGCCGAAGATTGGTCCAAAACCCACGCCCGCGCGATGACGGAAAAAGACTACGTCCCCCCCGCGCCGGGGATCGGCGATCTGACCGATATCCAAGCCGAAGCCATCCTCAACATGCGCCTGCGGTCGCTCCGCCGCCTTGAAGAAATGGAACTGCTGCGCGAACGCGACGCCCTGATGGTCGAGCGCGCCGAACTGTCGGACCTGCTGGAAAGTGACCGCCTGCAATGGAAAGCAATCACCAAAGAACTCGACGCCATCGCCAAGCAATTCGGCAAACACACCGAACTGGGCGCACGCCGCACCCAGTTTGCCGAAGCTGGCAATACCGAAGAAGTTCCGTTTGAGGCGATGATAGACCGCGAACCAATCACCGTGATCTGTTCGAAAATGGGCTGGATACGCGCGCTCAAAGGCCACGCGGCACTGGACGCCGAGGTTAAATTCAAAGACGGCGACGAAGCCCGCTTTGCCTTCCACGCGGAAACCACCGATAAAATTCTGGCGTTGGGGTCCAACGGCCGTTTCTACACCCTCATCGGTGCCAACCTGCCCGGCGGGCGCGGCATGGGCGAGCCTTTGCGCCTGATGGTTGATCTGCCAAACGACGCCGAAATCGTCGATCTGATGATCTTCCGCCCCGGCGAAAAACTCCTCATCGCCTCCACCGCTGGCGACGGCTTCATCGTGCCGTCGGACGAGGTGCTGGCCCAAACCCGCGCTGGCAAACAAGTGCAGACCCTTGGCGCAAGCATAAAAACCGCCCTCTGCCGCAAGATCACCGGCGATCATGTGGCCGTCGTCGGCGACAACCGCAAACTGCTGGTGTTCCCCCTCTCCGACCTGCCCGAAATGGCCCGCGGCAAAGGCGTGCGCCTGCAAAAATACAAAGACGGCGGGCTAAGCGACGCCACCACCTTCACCCTAAGCCTTGGCCTGACATGGAAAGACCCCGCAGGCCGCACCCGCACAGAACCCGACCTCGCTGAATGGCAAGCCGCGCGGGCGACGGCGGGCAGGATGGCTCCGAGAGGGTTCCCGAGGGACAATCGGTTTACCTGAGGGGGCACCAAAATAGATGATTGAAAAGCCGACCAATCTTTCAAAAATACCCCTTCGCACCCAGTTTTCGTTATTTTTGCTCGCGGTATTCCTAGCCAGTCTCGCGGCACTGTTGATTATGATCAGCATCGCAGCAGCGGGCACAAGGATCAGTTGGCTTCACTTCATTATTGCGGGTGCAATTCTATATGGTGCTTTTGCGCTATGGCGCTCTTTCGTGCGGGCGCGTGTGTGCAATGCCGCTGACTGGTGGCAAGCCGCGCTGACCGAAGTCCCCAAGGGATTTAGCATCGCATGGCAGCCGCAAAGTTGGCGCGATCTTTTGCCATGGCGCAATTCTGCGGCTTGGGCAGCTTTCATCCGGCTTCCGTTTGGGATTTTCACTGCATTGCCAATTGCTGGCTTGCTTTATGCAGCAGGGACTGTTGATCACGAGGCTGGACAAACTGCGATCAAGAATGGTTTTCTCGGCTTCGCTATATTTTGGGTGACGATGATAGTCATTATGTGCATCACCGTGCCCTTAACCCAGAAAGCGCAATCGAAAGCATGGTTTACGTCAGAAACCGTCGGCTACAGCCCGGCGCTTATCGGTAAGGGTCAAGGTGGCGGCGAAATAGGCATCGGTTCGCTGGATTTTATGCGCATCCAAACGCGCGGGGTGCGGTTTGAGGTTGATGGCGTAAGGATACTCGCGCCACGCCTCTATGGGTTCGTTCCAGTAAGTTTCCGGGTGCCCTCTCTCGACCCCGCAATCAGGGGACGCATCAAGGCTTGGGCACAAGAAAATGGCATTGCGGTTTTCGGCCCTGTGGGTGACTGATTCTTGAAAATAACGAAAGGCTCCACCTTCCTTTTCGCCCAAATAC
>JANNFZ010000331.1:0-7581 GCA_031380375.1 Hyphomicrobiales bacterium | reverse complement strand
CCAGCGGCGAAGAAAATTTCCGCTTCAAACCCAAGGACGAATCCAACCCTTATTTCACCTTCGATCCCGCAAAATGCATTGTCTGCTCACGTTGCGTGCGGGCCTGCGAGGAAGTGCAAGGCACATTTGCGCTGACCATCGATGGCCGGGGCTTTGCATCCCATGTGTCCGCGGGCATGGATGAAGGTTTTCTTAATTCCGAATGCGTGTCCTGCGGGGCCTGCGTGCAGGCCTGCCCCACCGCCACGCTCACCGAAAAGTCCGTCATCGAAAAAGGCCAGGCCGAGCATTCGGTCGTCACCACTTGTGCTTATTGCGGTGTCGGCTGTTCCTTCAAGGCCGAGATGAAGGGCGATGATGTGGTGCGCATGGTGCCGTACAAGGATGGCGGTGCCAATGAGGGGCACTCTTGCGTCAAGGGCCGCTTTGCCTGGGGCTACGCCACACACAAGGACCGCGTGATTTCGCCGATGATCCGTGCACGGATCACTGACCCATGGAAGGAAGTTTCCTGGGATGAGGCCATTGCCCATGCCGCTCAGGGCTTCAAGGACATCCAGAAGAAACATGGCCGCGATGCAATCGGCGGCATCACCTCGTCGCGCTGCACCAATGAGGAAGTCTATGCGGTGCAGAAGATGATCCGCACTGCCTTCCGCAACAACAATGTCGACACTTGCGCCCGTGTCTGCCATTCGCCCACCGGCTATGGCTTGTCCAAAACGTTTGGAACTTCGGCAGGCACGCAGGATTTCCGCTCGGTTGATGAAGCCGATGTCATCCTGGTGATCGGTGCCAACCCGACGGACGGCCACCCGGTTTTTGCGTCGCGCATGAAGAAGCGCCTGCGTGAGGGTGCCAAGCTCATCGTTGTTGACCCGCGCAAAACCGATTCGGTGCGCAGCCCCCATGTCACGGCGGCCTTCCACCTGCCGCTCATGCCTGGCACCAATGTGGCGATTGTCAATGCCCTCGCCCATGTCATCCTGACCGAGGGCCTTGAGAACAAAGCCTTCATCGCCGAACGCTGCGACAGTACCGAGTTCACCCGCTGGACCGAATTCATCCGTGAACAGAAGAATTCGCCGGAAGTCCTCGGCCCCATCTCTGGTGTTGACCCGGAGGCCATTCGCGGTGCCGCAAGGCTATATGCGACGGGCGGCAATGGTGCAATTTACTATGGCCTTGGCGTCACCGAACACAGCCAAGGTTCCACCATGGTCATGGGCATGGCCAACCTTGCCATGCTCACCGGCAACATTGGACGCCGCGGTGTTGGTGTTAATCCCCTGCGCGGCCAGAACAATGTACAAGGTGCCTGCGACATGGGTTCCTTCCCCCATGAATTCTCGGGCTATCGCCATGTCAGCGATGACACGGTGCGCGAGATGTTCGAGACGGTGTGGCAAACAACGCTCGAATCGGAGCCGGGACTTCGCATCCCCAACATGCTCGATGCCGCCGTTGAAGGCACCTTCAAGGGCCTGTTTGTGCAGGGCGAAGACATTGCCCAGTCCGATCCCAACACCAATCATGTGACGGCAGCGCTGGAAAACATGGAATGCGTGGTGGTGCAGGATCTCTTTCTCAATGAGACCGCCGCCTTCGCCCATGTGTTCTTCCCGGGCACCAGCTTCCTCGAGAAAGACGGCACCTTCACCAATGCCGAGCGCCGCATCAACCGGGTGCGTCAGGTGAAGAAGCCGATGACCGGCAAGGATGAATGGCAAGTGGTTTGCGAATTGGCGCAGGCCATGGGCTATGACATGCGCTATAATTCCTCGGCTGAAATCATGGACGAAATCGCCCGCGTCACGCCGACCTTCAAGGGCGTTTCATTCGCGCACCTTGATGAAGCGGGCTCGCTGCAGTGGCCGGTCACTGACGCGGCCCCCGAGGGCACGCCGATCATGCATATCGGAAAGTTCGTGCGTGGCCTTGGCCGTTTCATGATCACCGAATATGTGCCGACACCGGAGCGCACCAACCGCGAGTTCCCGCTCATCCTGACGACGGGGCGCATTCTCTCGCAATACAATGTCGGCGCGCAGACCAGGCGCACCGAAAACGTCACATGGCATCCCGAGGACGTCCTTGAAATCCATCCCCATGATGCCGAGGTGCGCGGCATCAAACACGGCCACATGGTTTCAATTGCCAGCCGCATGGGGGCAACAACGCTGCGCGCCGACGTGACCGAGCGCATGGCGCAAGGTGTGGTGTACACAACCTTCCATCATCCGGTGTCGGGGGCCAATGTCATCACCACGGAATATTCCGACTGGGCGACCAATTGCCCGGAATACAAGGTGACGGCGGTGCAGGTGACACTTTCCAACCGCCAGTCAGACTGGCAGGAGGAATGGGAGCTGCGTGAAGAACAGAACAAACGCGTGGCGGCGGAGTGAGCAGAACCTCACCCGCAGTCCGCCCTCTCCCGTCGAAGATGGGTGAGGGCCGGTCTGTCTCTGTCACCGGCACGCTCAACGGCAAGCGCATTGCCTGGTCCCTGCCTGAGGAAGTTCCCGTTGCCATTCACCTGAACTCAGCGCCCTATGCGGTGATGATGGCGACGCCTGCCGACTTGCAGGATTTCGCCATCGGCTTTGCGGTATCGGAGGGGCTCGTGAAATTCGCAGCCGACATCACCAATGTGCTGGTCTTTCCGTCGGGTGAAGGCCACACCGTCGATATTGCCATACCCGAAGTGAAATTGATCCGTGAACGGATGGTTTCACGGTCGCGTGAGGGCCGCGTCGGCTGCGGCCTGTGCGGCGTGACCCAGATGGCTGATGCCATCCGTATGCCGCCCAAAAAGTTGGCGGGCATGAAGCTCGATTCTGCCATTGTGGCCCGGGCCTTTGCACAATTGCCGCAACACCAACCCATGAATACGATCAACCGCACAGTGCATGCGGCGGCGTGGTGCGCCCATGACGGCACAATCCTCCTGTCCCGCGAGGACGTGGGGCGGCACAATGCCTTGGACAAAATGATTGGCGCAATGGCCTACCGAGGCACCGATCCGCGCAGTGGCTTCGTCATCATGTCGTCGCGCTGTTCATTCGAACTGGTGCAAAAATGCGCCATGGCCGGAATCGGCGCGCTGGCAACAATTTCGGCGCCAACAGCGCTGGCCCACCGGCTGGCCCGGGAAGCGGGCCTTCATCTCGCCGCTCTCTCCCAGCAGGGCGTGATGATATTTGACGGAGAAGAATGATGGAAACCCGCGACATGCTGCGCATGGCCAATCAAATCAGCGATTTCTTCAAGTCCTATGGCCGCGACGAGGCGATTGCCGGCATTGCCGAACATATCAACAAATTCTGGGAACCACGCATGCGCCGCATGTTCTTTGCCCATCTTGATGCGCGAGAGCCGGGCTTTGACGAACTTGTGGTCGCCGCCGCCACTGCAATCAAACGACCGAAGGCACGGACGGCCTAGCCATGGCCCGGAAACTTTCAGGCAAAGTTGCTCTCATTACCGGTGCCAGTTCCGGTATAGGCCGGGCGCTTGCCATGGCCCTTGCGGCTGAAGGCGTGAAACTTGTGCTTGTCGGGCGGGCGCGCGAACGCCTGCAAGCGGTGGCCGACAAACTCAACGCCGTTGAGAGCCTCGTCCTTCCTGCTGATCTTGCCAAACCTGCCGAGGTTGAACGCGTGGCGTCCGAAGCACTCGCCCATTTTGGTGGCATTGACATTCTTCTCGCCAATGCCGGCCTCTACAACCCCGGCAAGGTTGTGGATGGCAATGCCGACACTTGGGATGAGATGCTTGCCGTCAATGTCAACAGCGTGTTCCGCCTGTGCCGCGCGGTGCTGCCGCAGATGATCGCCCGCCGCAGCGGCGACATCATCGTCACCAGTTCGATCGCCGGCCACCAGGTCATACCGGGCGAGGCTGTGTATGCGGCGTCGAAGCACGCTGTGCAGGCTTTTGTGCATGATTTGCGGCGGCAGGTGGCGCCGCACAATGTGCGCGTGGGGGCGGTGGCGCCGGGGACGGTGTTGAATGAGCTGTGGGGCTACAAGAACCCCACCGACATTGCGGCAAAAGTTGCGAGTCATGACGGGCTGCGTTCCGAGGATGTGGCGGAGGCCGTGCTCTTCATGCTCACGCGTCCCGCCAACGTGACGATCCGTGACCTCGTGATCCTGCCGCAGGCCCAGGAAATCTGAGCCGCATTGCAGATCATCAACAGCACGCGCGATTAATGAGAACCATTTCGCCAGGCTTCTAGACCTTCGCCTGCACCATCAGCACAAAGGGGTCTTCGACGGCGCGGCGCAGGTATTTGAGATAGCGGGCATGAACAGGCATGGTGGGGTCGATGCGCCCGAAAGCCACGTCCTTGCCGAAGCTTTCAACGGGAACCAGCACCAACGGCGTCGAAACGGGTGTGAGCTGCGTGCCCCGGCCCAGTTGCAGCGTGGTCAAGAGCCCATACATTTCACCGGTGATCATGGGGCGCGAGAGAATGGCCAGGCGGTATTGCCCATGGCGGTTGGTGACGAGATAAACATAACCTGATTGATGCGGCACCGACACAGCACCATCATGCTTGAAATCGGCGTCGATGCGTTCGGACTCGCGATAGGCGAGATGTGAGAGTGTTCCGTCCCAATGGATTTCCGTCATATAGGCATAGAGTGCGGCGGGGTCGCTGAAGGAGGCGCGGATTGTGAGATACTTGCCTTCCAGCCATTGCACGGCCGGCCGCGCATAAGAACCCAACCCATCGGGGGCGAGCGCCATTTCGCCGTGGCCATTGCCCCGCGCCTTGCGCAATGGCTGGCCCAGCGCCTCCTCAAGCCGCACAACCGTGGCAATCGTGAAGGGCCGCTGGCCCGAAAGCGCCTTTTCAAGCGTTGAAAGGCTGAGCTTGGCTTTGTCGGCCAGGTGTTGCCGGGTCAGACGGCGGCGCGCCAGTTCCTCGCGGATCGCCTTGCTGATGGCCCCGTTCTCGACATCTGATAGTTGTTCTTCCGACATTCCGTTCCCGTCCGTACTAGATCGCGGTCTGTTTTGAATGAACCATTCAAAACAGATAAACGCGATCGAAAATTTAATTGGCGAGCACCTTCATCACTTTTGATCGCCTCGATCAAAAGTGATCGTGCTCTGGCCCGCACATTTCCACACAGGACCGTACAGGGCAACACCATGCTGGCGGATTCCGGCCAAACAAAGATGGACATCACGTTACCCGCCGGGAGCGCTTTGGCCTAACCGAGGTATCCGGGGCAAAACCAACCCGGAGGAAAAAAGTGAACACCAAATGGCAAGCTGGCAGCCCGAATGCCCGCCTCAAGTCGACCGTTGACACCACAATCGCCTATTTCAATTTGACCGTCTTGCTGCTGGCCACACTGGCCGGCTTCGCCAACGCCACCCAACTGGCCAGCGCCGTCCGGCCCAATGACATGACCTCGGGCAGCCTGCTCCTGAAACTGAAGGATGGCGGCTACCTCGAAGCCCCGCGCCTTGGTGCCGATTATACCGTTACCAATTCCGGACCCACCTCCCGCACAATACAGACCCAGCGCTTTTCCAATCCCGCCGAAGGCTGGGTGGAAGGTATCTATGTATTCCCGCTGCCGGAGTCCGCTGCCGTCGATACGTTGAAAATCGTCTCGGGAAACCGCGTCATCGTCGGCGAGGTGAAGGAAAGGCAGGAAGCCAAAATCATCTATGAGGAGGCCAAACGCCAGGGCCAGACCGCGGCGCTGCTCGAGGAAGAACGGCCCAACATCTTCACCAACTCGGTTGCCAATATCGGTCCCCATGAAACCGTGGTGGTGCAGATCGAATACCAGGAGACCATCCACCAGTCGAACGGCACCTATTTCTTGCGCCTGCCGCTGGTTGTGGCACCCCGTTACAATCCCGATCCCGTGGTGCAGACCGTGGATTTCAAAGCCGATGGTTCGGGTTATGGCGAAGTGGCCAATGATCCGGTGCCGGACCGGATGCGCATCGCGCCGCCGGTGCTCGATCCTGCCAAGCATGCACCCGTCAATCCCGTCACCATCAGCGTGGCGCTCAATGCCGGCTTCAACCTTGATGAAGTGACAAGCCAGTATCATCTGGTGAAAAGCGTCATCACCAGTGAAACAAGCCGCAGCATTTCGCTCGATGCCACAGACATTCCTGCCGACAAGGATTTTGAATTGACCTGGACAGCCAAGGGCAATGCCCCGCAAGTCGGGCTGTTCAAGGAAAACGTCAATGGCATGGACTATCTTCTCGCCACCGTCACGCCGCCGTCGGTTTCGTCATTGGCTCCTGCAAAACCCCGCGAGACGATTTTTGTGATCGACAATTCCGGTTCCATGGAAGGCCCGTCCATGGCGCAGGCGAAAGATGCGCTTCTGCTCGGCCTCGACAAGCTCGGTCCCCAGGACCACTTCAATGTCATCCGCTTTGATGACACGTTTGATGTGCTGTTCCGCGATGCCGTACTTGCCGACAAGGAACATCTGGACCAGGCGCGGCTTTTCGTGCGCTCGCTCAGTGCCAATGGCGGCACCGAAATGATTGCCCCGTTGAAGGCCGCTCTCATTGACGCCAACGCCAATGACCGCAAGGTGCTCCGTCAGATTGTCTTCATCACCGACGGTGCCGTCGGCAATGAACAGGAGATGTTCGCGACGATTGCGCAACAGCGGGGGCGTTCCACACTGTTCATGGTGGGCATTGGTTCTGCCCCCAACAGCTATCTGATGACCCGGGCCGCCGAAATGGGCCGTGGCACTTTCACCTTCATCGGTGATGTGGCCCAGGTCAAAAGCCGCATGGATGAACTCTTCACCAAGATCGGCCAGCCGGTGGTGACGGGGCTTGAAGCCAAACTGCCGGAGACGACCGCCGTGCTCTCGCCATCGCAATTGCCGGATCTCTATCGTGGTGAACCGGTGTTGATGATGGTTGAAGCGAAAGTACTTAGCGGTGACCTCGTGATCGGTGGACAGATCGGCGAAACGCCATGGCGAGTCACCCTGCCGCTCTCGGCAGCAGCCGAGGGCAAGGGCATCTCGAAACTCTGGGCGCATCGCAAGGTGGCGGAAATCGAAACCGCTGCCACACTTGGCCAGCTCGATGCGGAAGCCGCCAACAAGCAAGTCCTGCAAGTGGCGTTGACGCACCAGATCGTGTCGAGCCAGACAAGCCTCATCGCGGTGGACAAGACGCCCAAACGTCCCGCTGGTGAACTACTTACGCGCAAGGACATTCCGTTGAACCTGCCCGCTGGCTGGTCCTTCGAGAAAGTCTTCGGCAAAGACTTGCCCGCACCTAAAGTCAAGGACACACGCGATGCCTCACTCGAAGCCTTCACCCAGCTTGCGATGGTGGAAAAGCCTGTGACCGCGGCCAATGGCCTGCAACAGCAGGTGAACTTGCCGCAGACCGCAACACCGGCGGGATTGCTCGGATTGATCGGCCTTCTGCTCGCGTTCTTCGCAGCTGCATTGCGGGTGTTTGCACAGATGATGCTTCGCCGAACACATCCCGTTTGAGGTGCAATCCATGTCTCACATCACAACAAAGTTTTCCCTCCCCCTTGTGGGGAGGGATAAA
>JANNFZ010000280.1:0-6595 GCA_031380375.1 Hyphomicrobiales bacterium | reverse complement strand
ATCGATTCAATCGGTGGCGTTGGCCAGGGCATGGATTCATGCACCTGCAACTACGTCTCGACAGTCGGTGCCTTGGGTGGCACGGATGACTCGACGCAGTTCCGTCTGGCCTACGCTTCGGGCCCGATCTCGGCTGCTGTCGCGATCGAAAACCACGACACCTCGAGTGTTGATCAAGACTATGCCGTCGCTGCCGAACTCAAGTGGGCTGGCGATGCATTGTCCGGTGAAGTCGCTGGCTGGGTCTCGGAAGAGAACACCACTGGCGTGATCGACGACAACTCGTGGCAGATGGGTGCCGGCGTTACGTTCGGCATGGACATTATCACCCTGACGGCAGCTGCCGGCGTGGGTGACACGGGCGACGCAGGTTACATGAAGATCAGCGCCTTGGCCTCAGCCGCTCTCAGCGAGTCGGTGAAGGTTGAATTGGGTGCTGGCTACGTGAGCCCAGAGGGTGACGACAACGACACCCTCGGCGTCTACGGTGCTGCTTACTGGTCACCAGTCAGCCAGCTCGCGATCGGTGCTGAAGTCGGTTACGTGAAGACAGACAATGTCGACGCCGCACTCGATGCAGCCCTCGTGACTGTGTTCAACTTCTAATACCGAGCAATCGGAATTGGGGAACGGCCCGCTTCGGCGGGCCGTTTTCTTTTGTGGCACCGTTACTTGCGCCAGACCGCCAGGCCGTCGGACGGTCACTTGAATCCAAATATTCTTCATGGGCAGGTTAAACCCGCCGATGGAGGATAAAGTGAATTTGACTCCAAATGATCGTCCGGTGCCGTAGAGCACGTCCCGTCAAAGTGCATCGCGGTTTGGCGACAATGACATGCTCCAACATATTGAATTGGCGCGAATCCTTTCCGGCGAAATGATTGGAAGCGCGCCAACCGCAGCCACCGGAAAGCCTTGTTGCCGCCGCCTTCCTGGGCTAACAGCATCGCGTTCACCGGGTGCAACTTGACTCGCCACTATTCCCTTCTGGCACTTTGTTTTTTCCTTGCGGCTTGCGTCGGCGGCGAGACCATTGATCTTGAAAGCCGGGCCATCGCGGTCGAGGAAAACGCCATCCCGACATCGGGTGCCGGGGCTTCAGTGTCACATCTTCTGCCGGAGACCGGGCCGACCTATGTCACCCTCAATGTCGTCGAAGTTGACAAGTTCGAAGCCAACCAGAACAAGGCCCGCAAATCCGCCGTCACCTCCGGCAGTGGCTATATCGTCGATGGTTCAGGCATTGTCATGACTGCGGCCCATGTGGCTGTGCAAAAGGGCAATGACATTTCCGCCCGTGCCGCAAATGGCCGCATCTATTCCGGCAAGGTTATTGCCATCAATCCCGGCAATGACATGGCAATCATCAAGCTCCGCGGCTACTCGGGCAAGGCCGCAACGCCTGCCGCACCTGGCTGCAGCGCCAAGGGCGATCTCGTTTACACGTTGGGGCGTCCCCACGACCAGGGTGACACGGCCCGCATTGGCTCACTGGAGAACCACCACTTTGGCCGCGCCGTGGCTTACGGAAAATTCGGCTATCCTGACGCCCTCGTCCTGCACATGGGCACCCAAAAAGGCGAATCCGGCGGACCGCTGTTTAACAACAACGGCCGGTTGATCGGCATGGTCGTCAGTACACTGACGGATTCCTCCGGTCGCCTCATCAACATGGCGCACGCCATCCCCTCAACCGCGTTGGCCAAGTTCCTGTGCAGTGAAACACAGTGCAGCGACGCCTGGACGCGGCTGTCCGCGACCACGGTTGACAGTTGCAACGGCGCGTAGAGCGAATGTTGGTCAATTGGAGTCGTCTCTCACCATTCCCCCATCGGCGGGCTTGACCCGCCGAACCAGTCTTTATGCGGCTCTGGGTGGGCGGGTTGAACCCGCCCATGGAGGATATTTGGATATATTGAACATCCGACGCGTTACGGCAGGAGAACCGTCGTTCCTGTGGTCTTTCGGGCTTCCAAATCCCGGTGCGCGTCGGCTGCCTGGAACAGGCCGTAGCGCTGGTTGACCGGAATTTTAACCTTTCCCGAAGCAACGACAGCCACCAGGTCGGCTGCCGTTTCCCTGAAATCAGCAACGCTCGCCACGAAAGTGCCAAGTGTCGGGCGCGTGACATAGAGTGAACCCTTGGACGCCAGCAATCCAAGATCAAGTGCCTTCACCGGGCCGGAGGCATTGCCGAAACTGACCAATAGCCCACGGGGCTTCAGGCAATCGAGCGATGTCAACAGTGTCGCCTGGCCTACCCCGTCATAGACCACAGGAACCCCTGCCCCATCCGTCAGCTCACGCACCCGCTTCACAACATCTTCACGGGATGAGTCGATGACATGGGCACAGCCATGGGCAAGTGCTGTTGCCATTTTTTCGGCGCTGCCAACCGTGCCAATCACCTTGACACCCAGCGCTTTGGCCCATTGCGACAGGATGAGGCCCACGCCACCAGCGGCGGCGTGCAGCAAAATGGTCTCGCCACGCTTCACCTTGTAGGAGGCGCGCAGGAGATAGCGCACGGTCATGCCTTTCAGCATCATTCCGGCGGCAGTTTCGTCGCTGATGGCCTTGGGCAGTTTCACCAAATGTTTTGCCGGGAAGTTGCGGTACTGCGCATAGGCGCCAATCGGCCCCGTGCCATAGGCCACCCGGTCACCGATTTTGAAGCCTTTCACACCTTTGCCAAGTGCCTCGATCACGGCCGCTCCTTCCGAACCCAAACCGGATGGCAGGGGCACCTTGTAGAGACCACAGCGATGGTAGGTATCAATGTAGTTGAGGCCGATGGCCCGCTGTTTCAGCCGCACTTCGCCCTCACTGGGCGGGGCGAGGTCAACATCGACAAATTGCAGGACATCGGGCCCGCCTGTTGTCTCAAACCTGATGGCTTTCATGCTGTGAAACTCCCTTGTTGTCAGCCAGCAGATCAACCAGCGCCGCCGACAGTTTGTTCAATGCCAGTTCTTCCAGCGGAATGATCCGTACATCGAGAACGGCCGCCTTGCCCATCAGTGAATTGTAACGCGCCGCCCCCTTCGACTCATCGATCAAGTCGGTGGTCACAAGCACCGCCACGGCGTCACCGTGGCGGCCAAAATGATCAGCGAGGTTGTCAGCTTCATGCACCGCATCCATCAGCCTGTTGCGGTGCTTGCGGTCGTGGATATCAAGTTCTGACCGCAGTGCCTTGCAGGATACGAAGCCCAGGCGCCCGCCTTTTCTCATGATCAGGTCGATTTCATTCTCGCCGGAGAAGTTTTTCACCTTCCAGCCAAGGCACTGGCCGAATACTGCTTCGTCGGCTCCGGCCTTGATGGCCGCCAGCCAGGCCAGTTCCTCAAGCCAGCCGCCGGTCAAATAACGCCGACCCTGGGATTCACAAATGACGGCACCGCCGGGTGACCGAAATGCCATGCCGAAACGGCAGAGCTCCTCCTGCAAGGACCGGCCTTCCGGGCCAATCATCGGGGCGGGAAGGGCTTCGCCACGCAGATAGAGGTCGGCATTGCGGATGATGCCGTCACGCACTTCCTCGAAAACATGATAGCTCGCCGCGATGATTTGCGTGAGATCGGCCCTGGCGCTGGCGGCATTCACGTCACTCGGTTCACCCTTGAGCCAGGAGCCACGCTGCTGCAACAGGCTTTCAATTGTCAAACTGCCCATGGCGGATTAATGCCCGAAGTCGGTTGTCATTCCAAGCCTCGCGAGGTCGCCACTGCCATGACTGTTCCTGCATCCCCCCTCGTGACCAAGGTCGAGGCCCCGCCCATCGCCGAGGCCATGGGCTGGGTTCGGCCGGGCCCGCGCAACCGCGAGCTGCTCAATCTCTGCCAGGCCGTGCCGAGCTATCCACCGGCAGCATCGCTGCAGGCCGAATTTGGCCGTCTTGCCAATCTGCCGCACATGGGTGGCTACACCGACAGCTTGGGCATTCCCAAGCTCCGCGAGGCCCATGCACGGGCCATCGGTGCCGACTATGGCGCGGACATCCCCGCCAGCCATGTGGCCATGACTTCGGGCTGCAACCAGGCCTTTGCGGCGGCCGTCATGGCCATTGCCAAGGCGGGTGACGACGTCATCCTGCCAGCGCCCTATTACTTCAACCACCACATGTGGCTGACCATGCTGGGCATCACCATCAAGACGATTCCGGCGATGACAGACACCGGAAACCACCCGTTGGCCAGTGACGTCGCGGCAGCCATCGGGCCAAACACCAAGGCCGTCGTATTATGCTCGCCCAACAATCCGACGGGTGCGATTTATCCGCCGCAGGTGTTGCGCGAAATCTTCGATGTGGCGCGGGAACGCGGGCTCGCACTGATCATTGACGAGACCTACAAGGATTTCCGCCCGGGGGTGGAACGCGTTCATGGGCTGTTCGGCATTCCCGGCTGGGACCAAACCCTGCTGCAACTCTACAGCTACTCAAAGGTCTATGCGCTGGCCGGCTACAGGCTTGGCGCCATCATCGGCAATCCGGCAATTCTGTCGGAAATCGTCAAAGTTCTCGATTGCATGACCATCTGCCCGGCCACCATTACGCAGGAAGGCGTGGTTTTTGCACTCCAAGAACTTGACGCCTGGAAATCGGAAAAACTGGCGCTGATGGCAACGCGGCTCGAGGGACTGCGCAACGCGTTCCGCCATCCGGGCCTGCGCTATGCGTTGGCCAGCAGCGGCGCTTATTTCGCCTATGTCAGGCACCCCTTCCGGGGCGAGACGGCAAAGGCCGTTGCCATGCGACTGGCCGCGGAAAATGATGTGCTGTGTTTGCCAGGGTCGATGTTTGGTCCGGGACAGGAGGATTATTTGCGCTTTGCCTTTGCCAATGTCGATGCGGAACTGATGGAACCGCTTGTCGAACGCCTGATCGAGAGTCAACGCTGAATGACCAAACGTGTCATGTTCATCAACGAGTTCGGCAGTGGCCTCACGCATTTCAATGCGCTGCTCGGGGCCTACCGCCGGATGAAAGCCGAGACGGAAATTGATGCGCAGTTTTATGTGCCAAAGCCGCAGGCGGTTTTCGGTTCGGGATTCGCGGAAGCGCCGGTGCTCGCCTGTCCGGCCCAGGATTTGAGCCGGACCAGCCACAAGAAACTCAAGAACCGCACTTTCGGAGAAATTGTTTTCAACGCGCTTTTTGAAAAGCATGCGGACCCGCTGGAATGGTGCAAGGCCTGGGACCGGGCATTCTGTGACTTCAATCCGCATCTTGTCGTGACCGACTATGCACCCGTGGCACAAATGGTGGCCTATGGGCGCTGGCCCACCATTTCGATTGGCTATGGCTACACAATGCCGCCGAGTGGCCTCGAGCGGTTTGTGACTTTTGGGCAGGAAACCCCAAAGCCAAAGGAAGAACTGGCCATGGCCGAACAATTCAACGGGTTGTTGAAGGCTGTTGGCGCAAGGCTACTCGAAAAATTTCCTGACTTTTGCGCCGCCGACGCCCAGGTCAATGCCACCGTGCCGCCGTTTGATCCCTATATCGACCACAGGCCGGGCGGCCACTATGCCGGCATCCACCATCCCAATGGATCGCCCTGGCCGGCCAATGGTGCCGAGGGCGGTGTTGCCTATTTCCATGGTTTTTCGCAGGACGATGAGGGATTGTTGCAGGGACTTGTGGATTCAAGGTTGGATTTTGATTTCTATGCCGGCGCACCACAACCTGCCGCGCAGGCCATTTTGGCGGGAACAAAAGTCAGGCAGCATGACAAGCCGCTGAATTTGAAAGCGCTGCTGCCGGGCAAGGCCGTCTGCGTACACATGGGCGGACAAGGCGTGGCACTTGCAGCACTTTTTGCCGGTGTGCCGCAGGTCATGCTCTGCACCCACATGGAAAACAGCTTCAATGCGCGTATGGTTGCAACACAAGGTGCCGGCATCCGGATGGCGCTCACCGAGGTCACGCGGAAATCACTGATGAGCCTGATCATCGAAGCCGCCAATGATGGTGGCATGCGGCGCAAGGCGTTTGAAATGGGGCGGGCATTGGCACAGTACCGCGATGCCGATCCTGTTGCGGTGCTGGCTGGGCGCGCGCTGGCGATGCTGAAGAGCGGTTGAGATCAAGGCTTTAGAAACTTTATGCCCATTTCAGGAATTAATGCTTGACAGCGCGCGGTGTTTCGCCTATAACTCGCAACACTCCAGAACTGGGTTACCGCCCTGCTCTCCTCCAACAATAGTTTTGAGCCCACCAGGAAAACGACGTTGGACGGCTGCTGGATGTAACCCTTTTCAAACTGCAAGGTCGTCGGCTATCTATCCGCATGAACGAAACATCCCCGCCACCCGAAATCGAGGCCATTGCGCAGGAAGTCCTTGCAGCGTTTTCGGGCGTATCCCAAATTCCAAAATTTACATCGCGTACCGGTGGTCTTTCTCTGGACCAGGCCTATCAGGTCACTCCGCGCCTGCGCGCTGCATTTGAGGCGGGCGGCCAGGTTGTAACAGGGCGGAAAATCGGCTTCACAAACAGGGACATGTGGGAGCGGTTTGGCGTTGTCAGTCCGGTCTGGGGCTACACAACGAGCAGGACAACGCGTGATCTCGCTGACACGCTATCGTTTTC
>JANNFZ010000268.1:0-2714 GCA_031380375.1 Hyphomicrobiales bacterium | reverse complement strand
CAAAAATCGTATCAACGTGTTTGGTGTGATAGGCAAGGTCAAAAAGGTTGGCGAGTTCACTTGCAGTCATCAGCGAGGAAATCTCCTTATCCTTTTGAAGAAGATCAAGAAACTGGCCTTCTCCGCGCCACACCGGCATGGCGTTGCGCTGCACGGCGGCATAGGATTGTTCGCGGCTCATGCCCTTTTGCGTGAGTGCCAAAAGCACCCGTTGTGAATGCACCAGCCCGCCCAGGCGGTCAAGGTTGCGTTGCATGTTTTCAGGATAGACCACCAGTTTGTCCACCACGCCGGCCAACCGTCTCAGTGCAAAATCCAAATGCGCCGTGGCATCGGGGCCAATGCCGCGCTCGACGGAAGAATGTGAAATATCCCGCTCGTGCCAGAGCGCCACATTTTCCATCGCCGGGGTCACGGAAGAACGTACCAGCCGGGCAAGGCCCGTCAGGTTTTCGGTCAGCACGGGATTGCGCTTGTGCGGCATGGCTGACGAACCCTTTTGGCCTGGCGCAAAGAACTCTTCGACCTCCAGCACTTCGGTGCGTTGCAGATGGCGGATCTCGGTTGCAAGCCTTTCGACCGAACTCGCAATGACCCCGAGCACGGCAAAAAACATGGCGTGGCGGTCCCGCGGAATAACCTGCGTGGAAATGGGCTCGACAGCGAGGCCGAGCTTCGCGGCCACATGGGCTTCAACCGACGGATCAATATTGGCAAACGTGCCAACGGCACCGGATATGGCGCAGGTCGCCACGTCTTTCCGCGCAAAGACCAACCGCTCGCGGGCCCGTTGGAACTCGGCATGGGCGAAGGCCAGCTTCAAGCCAAAGGTCACGGGCTCGGCATGGATACCGTGGCTGCGGCCAATGCAAGGTGTCATTTTGTGCTCGAAAGCACGGCGCGCCAGTGCCGCCTGCAATGCGTCGATGTCGTTCAAAAGGAGGTCGGCCGCCCGTGTCAACTGGATGTTGAAGCAGGTGTCGAGCACGTCGGACGATGTCATGCCCTGGTGCACAAAGCGTGCTTCCGGCCCGACGATTTCGGCGAGATGCGTGAGGAAGGCAATCACGTCATGTTTGGTGACAGATTCGATTTCATCAATGCGCGCCACATCGAATGTGGCATTGCGGCCCTTGTCCCAGATGGCTTCCGCGGCAGCCTTTGGCACAATGCCTAATTCTGCCATGCGATCAGCGGCATGGGCCTCGATCTCAAACCAGATCCTGAAGCGCGTTTCAGGTGCCCAGATCTGGGCCATCTCTTTGCGGGTGTAACGGGGGATCATCCGGTGCCTTTGTGTTCGACGCCCCTTAACAAATGGGGGCGGTTCGCGCGAGTCAGAACTGCCTATTCAAAAAGCTCGAAAGGAACGGCGATATAATGCCGGTCAGCACCTTCGAAACCCCGGCTCATCACGCCGATGATGGCGATCAAGGGGTCGGGGCCGGCCGCGAAGGACATGGGGGAATAGACGGCTTCAAGGTCATAGGCGTGGGCACAAAAACGCGAGGCCGGAATCGACGTGTCCTTGCTCAGCACCTTGCTGACGCCGGTCTTGGCATTGCGCAGGGTCAGTTCAAATCCCTTTGGCACGGCAATGTCGGTATCGGTGCAATCGGCGGGGACGGACAGGGCGATTTCCTTAACCGCCAATTCGAAACTGGGGAAATGTTCAGTCGATACCCCCATCATCATGAAAAAGCGTCCAAAGCGCATAAGCTGGCGGTTGCCACCCATTTCGGTAAAGGGCTGCATCGCCAGCGTCTCCACCGCATCGCGGATATCAAGCTTATCGAGGATTGGCTTGGCCTGTGCCATGGCCTTGTCGCGGGCCACCCTGAGCTTCACGCCCTCATCGTCAACCATCACACGGATGGGCGTACCGGGCACCCAGGCGTCCTTGGTAATGTCGAGGACAAAGATGTCTGAATAGGAAAAGCCGGAGCCGTCCTGGATGCCAAATTGTTCGAAGGCAAAATACTTCTGGTCGCCGGAATACCCGATTGCCCGTTGCTGGGCGCCATCTGCCGCGAATGCTGCAAAAGGTGCAAGGAGGGCAATGACAAGGGCAATAAACCGGACCATCAGAAGGCCTTGAATGTCACCAGTGTATAGGTGTCGCGCACGCCCTTCACGGTCTGGATGCGGTCGGCAACAAAGCGTCCCACATCCTCGTCTTCCTCCAGATAGAGCTTCACCAGCAGATCAAAGCCCCCGGCCGTGGAGTAAATTTCTGATGCCACTTCGCTGTCGGCAATTGCCGATGCCACCGCATAGGATTTTCCGGGTTCGCATTTGATCTGGATGAAATAGGCGCGCATGGCTTGCTCAATTCTGCTGGGGGTCGATTTCATACTGGCCGTTGGACCAGCGATACCAGGTGAAACGTTGTGGGCTGACATCGCCCTTGGCATCGAAGCGAATTGTTCCGATGATGCTGTCCACGGCATTGCCTGCTTTTAGCCAGTCTGCCATGGCGCGGCCGTTGTTGATGTCACGGTTGCGTGCCGCAGCCACAAAGGCTTCGACTGCCGCAAAGGCAGTCAGGGTCGCGCCATCAACGCCTACGGATTTCGAAAGGAAGATATCCTGCAAGCGGTCCGGCCTCGCGAGCGTGACAGGGTCGGTTGCGAAAGTGACCAGTGTATTCTCGCCTGCATCTTTGGCGCGTTCCCAAAAAACATCGCTCAGCAGCGTGTCGGGTCCATAGAAGC
>JANNFZ010000259.1:0-5203 GCA_031380375.1 Hyphomicrobiales bacterium | reverse complement strand
GCCGAGGGCGAAGCCTTTGCCGGCCCCGATGACGAAAAAGGCCCGTTGAATTGAAGGGAAGATTGCAGTTGTGCCGCTGCCATGGCTGCCCCTATTTTGGGCGAAGGACGGCCCGAACCGGGCACAAGGAATGATTCGGCTGGGCACATGACAAAATCCATGACCATAGCGCTCGATGCCATGGGCGGCGACGTGGGGCCTGCTGTCGTGGTGGCGGGTGCGGCCCTTGCCGCCGAGCGCCATCCCGGGTGCCGCTTCTTGCTGTTTGGCGATGAGCCGAAAACCAGGACGGAACTTTCGAAGTATGCACGCCTCGCCAAGGTCGCAGAAATTCGTCACACCGAAGTATCGGTGGCCATGGACGACAAGCCAAGCCAGGCGCTGCGCCGGGGCCGAGGCAAGAGCAGCATGTGGCTGGCCGTTGACGCCGTGCGCCACAAGGAAGCCGATGCGGCAGTTTCAGCCGGAAACACTGGTGCCCTCATGGCCATGTCGCGCTTCATCCTGCGCACCCTTGAAGGCATTGAACGCCCGGCCATTGCCGCCATCTGGCCAACCCTGCGCGGCGAGAGCGTTGTTCTCGACATGGGGGCCACGGTTGGTGCCGACGCCCGCCAGCTTCTTGAATTTGCCGTGATGGGCGAGGCCATGGCCCGCTCGCTCTTTGGCCTTGAGCGCCCGACCGTCGGCCTCCTCAACATTGGTGTCGAGGAAGTGAAGGGCAACGAGCATGTCAAGGAAGCAGGCAGGCTTCTCCGCGAACTCAATCTGCCCCTGCAATATTATGGCTTTGTCGAAGGCGATGACATTGGCAAGGGCACGGTCGATGTGGTGGTCACCGAAGGTTTTACCGGCAATGTGGCACTGAAGACGGCGGAAGGCACCGCAAAGCAGATCAGCACTTTTCTGAAGGCGGCGTTGTCGAGCAGCTTGTTGTCAAAACTTGGAGCACTTCTGGCGTCAGGCGCATTCAAGGCGCTGCGCGACAGGCTGGACCCGCGAAAACACAATGGCGGTGTGTTCCTTGGCCTCAATGGCATTGTCGTGAAAAGCCATGGGGGCACCGATGCGCTTGGTTTCGCCACGGCCATTGATGTGGCCATCGACATGGTGACGGCTGAACTGGTGAAAAAGATTGCGGAAGATGTATCCCAGGTCCATGCCATTCTGACCCCCGTGGCGAAGGCGGCAGAGTAGGGACGGATGATGGTGCGTAGTGTGATCAGGGGTGTCGGATCGGCCTTGCCGAAGCGCGTCATGACCAATGACGACATGAGCAAGATCGTTGATACTTCCCATGAATGGATCGTCGAGCGCACCGGCATTCATGCCCGCCATATTGCGGGTGACGGCGAAACCACACGCAGTCTGGCCGTTGAAGCGGCAACGAAAGCGCTTGCCGCAGCGGGCTTGGCAGCAAGCGAGATTGACCTCGTGATCCTTGCCACATCAACACCAGACAATACTTTTCCGGCAACCGCCACGCTCGTCCAGGCTGACCTTGGCATCCGCCACGGTGCGGCTTTCGATGTGCAAGCCGTCTGCTCCGGCTTTGTCTATGCGCTCACCACCGCCGATGCCTATATCCGCACCGGCATGGCCAAGGCGGTCCTGGTGATCGGCTCTGAAACCTTTTCCCGGATCCTTGATTGGACGGATCGCACGACTTGCGTTCTGTTTGGCGATGGCGCTGGTGCCTTCGTGCTCACGGCCTCCGATGACGACAGCAAGGGCATCCTCGCCAGCCGCATCCATTCTGATGGCCGCTACAGCGACAAGCTCTATGTCGATGGCGGTCCCTCCACAACCATGACCGTTGGCCATCTTCGCATGGAGGGGCGCGAAGTGTTCAAGCACGCGGTGACCAACATCGCGTCTGTGATGCAGGAAGTCATTGATTTGGCGGGTATTTCTGCCAAGGACGTGGATTGGTTCGTGCCCCACCAAGCCAACCGTCGCATCCTCGAGGGGGCCGCCAAGAAACTTGGCGTTTCAGAAGATCGCATTGTTGTGACGCTGTCCCACCACGGCAATACATCGGCGGCTTCCATTCCGTTGGCCTTTGATGTGGCAGTACGCGATGGTCGCATCAAGCCAGGCCATTTGGTGCTGATGGAAGCCATGGGTGGCGGCTTTACCTGGGGCGCGGTCCTTGCCCGGCTTTAACTTCAACCTCTAAGTCTTTGAGATAAGGGCTAATCCGGTTGACGAGTCGCACGGCTGGCAATACAGTCCCCGCTTCGCAGGAGGGGAAAGCCCGCATGAGCAACAAGACTCTGACGCGCGCCGATCTGGCCGAGACTGTTCACAGGGATATCGGGCTGTCACGGACCGAATCAGCTGACATGGTCAATGCCGTGCTTGATCTGGTGTCCGGTGCGCTGGTTGAAGGTCAATCGGTGAAGCTTTCGTCCTTTGGCACTTTCCTTGTGCGCTCGAAGCGCGAACGCATGGGCCGCAATCCCAAGACAGGCGAAGAAGTGCCGATCACGCCACGCCGCGTTTTGGTGTTTCGCCCAAGCCAAGTCATGAAAAACGTGATCAACGGGCTTGAACCGGGAACCGAAGACTGAACCTTCCTGTGGAGCAGAAAACATTGGAAAAATCCCCAGACGCCTTCCGCACCATCAGTGAAGTCGCCGACGAACTGAACGTGCCGCAGCATGTGTTGCGTTTCTGGGAAACACGCTTCAGCCAGATCAAGCCCATGAAACGGGCAGGTGGGCGGCGCTATTATCGCCCCGCCGATGTTGACTTGGTGCGCGGCATCCGGGTGCTCCTGTATTCCGAAGGCTACACCATTCGCGGTGTGCAGCGGATTTTCAAGGAAGAGGGTCCGCCCTTTGTCGTGGGCGTTGGCCGTGGCGAAGTGAAGCCCCGAAGCGGCGATGCCCGCTATGATGGCGCACCTCCTCCCGGAGCGGCCAAGGCTGCACCCCGCTTCGGCAAGGGCAAGGCGCCACCACCGGGTTCGGCACCCATGGCGCGGCCCATTGGCGAAGGTCCAGCCGTCGTCCACAGGCTTTCCATGAACCAGGCGGAAACCTTGCAGGCGGCCTTGAAGGACCTGTCGGACGCCCGGAAACTTCTTGATCCCACAACGCGGTGAGGGTCCATGCCGGTGGAATTACCCACAACGACGTCATGCCCGCGCAGGCGGGCATCCAACTCATTGCCTTGAAGGTTGGATTCCCGCTTTCGCGGGAAAGACGCATTGATGATATTGGTTCTGTCCAAAGTGAATTCGCTCTGACATGACACTCGCGACCATGCTGCGCCTGATGCTGGGTTATGTGGGCGCCCGGTTTTTTGGCGCCGGTCTTGGCCTATTGACGCAAATTGTCCTCGCCCGCCTTCTTGCGCAATCCGATGTCGGCACAGTGTTGATGGCCATGAGTGCGGCGGCTTTCATCAGTCTCTTTGCCATCGGTGGCCACGCCATGCTGGCGACTACCGAACTGCCGCGCATCCTGGCGCAAGGTTCCATCCGGCGGATCAGGGCCTTTCATGGGGCGGCCTTGCAGGACGGAATCTACGGGCTATTATTCTTGTCACTGGTGATTGTGGTCCTGGTGTGGTTTTCGCCGCTGTCCCACAATGTCAAATTGGCACTTGTCTTTGGTCTTGCCACTGCACCGGCCTCCGGCCTCATGCGCTACAACAGCGTGGCCGCCAATTCCCACCGGCGCTTTCAGTTGTCCTATGTGCCGGACTTCATCGTGAGACCCGGCCTGTTCCTCGTCATCATGGCAGGTCTTTGGCTGTCGGGTGCCACACCCGGGGCCGTGGCGGCTCTGATGGTCTTTGCCGGTGTCGGCACGACCGTAGCCTTGGGCCAGGCTTTCATACTGGGCTATGACGGCCTGCTGCCGCTTCATTGGCGGCGCACCATTCCGCGTTTCACGCGTGTCATCCGCAACAGAGCCTTTGCCCTTGTCATCGTCAGCACGGTGACACTGGCCTTTGCTGATATCGTCACGTTGCTCGCCGGCCTCGTGTTGCCGCCGGATGATGTGGCCATCGTCGGCATCACCATGCGGCTTGCAGCCATTGCCGGGTTTGTGTTGCAGGCCACCCAGATGTTTGTGCTGCCGGACTTCACAGCAGCCATCACGCGGCGCAACGGGGCCGCAGCAAACGCGCTGCTTTGGAAAATGACGGGCATGACACTGGCCGTGGTTGGGGCAGGACTGCTGACCACCATTTTTCTCGGTGAACGGGTCCTTCATATTTTTGGCAGTGACTATGGCGAGGGTGCCTGGCTCCTCGTGCTGTTCATGATCGGCCAGTCGATCAGGGCCTTGGGTGGCATGAACCAGAATCTCCTTTCCATCCACGGCAAGCAATTGCGCACCGCCTGGGCCTGTGTGCTGGCGCTCGTGGTGCTCGTCGTCCTGACGGTCATGCTCTCGCGCCTGGTTGGCCGTGACGGCATTGGCTATGCCGTCATTGCCGCCGAATGTGTGTGGCTGTTCGGCCTTGCCCGGGAGGCGAAGATGCTTATTGGCCGCCGCGGTGATCTGTTGTGGCTCGTCGTGAATGACCAGAGAAAAGCCGATGGACAATAACCATCCTGCCCGCTAGAGCCTCGTTTCAAGTCGGAGCGTAGCGCAGCCCGGTAGCGCACTAATCTGGGGGGTTAGGGGTCGCAGGTTCGAATCCTGTCGCTCCGACCATTCTAACCCTTCGCGAGATTAAGCAGGCTTTGATGCTGCCTTGAGCCTTCGCAACACACCAACAGGCATGGCCATCAGCAACACGGTGCGGGCGATCCCCAAGTAAGTGTGGGGGTTCAGCCAATCGCCATAAGTCACTTGCAGACGAAGCCTGCTTTTGAGCTGGATGGCGCGTTTCTGGCCGGAGATCGATTGCTTCATCTCCACAGTCGTCAGCAGGGCCTCGGGAATATTGCAAAACTTGTAGCCGCGCGCATGGGCCATGTGTTCGAGTGCATAATCCTCGGCGGCGGGATACTCCGTGGAGTAGGGGCCAAGATCGCGGAACAGCTGGCTGCGGATCATCATCGCTGTGTGGGTGACGGGTGCGTTGTAGCGCAGGAGCTTGGCGCATTCGGCGGCATCACTTGGAAGTTTTGAATCAACTTCGAGGCCCGACACTTCATAGACATAGCGCACCCAGGAACTGGCAATGGCGATGTCATCATGCGCGTCGAGGAAGGTTTTCTGTTTTGCAAAGCGTTGGG
>JANNFZ010000203.1:0-3566 GCA_031380375.1 Hyphomicrobiales bacterium | reverse complement strand
GCCAACGGCTGCTTCCGGGCCGACATGACCGATGCAGAAGCCGCGGGTTGCGCCTGAAAAGCGGCCGTCGGTGATGAGCGCGACTTTGTCGCCAGCGCCTTGGCCATAGAGGGCCGCCGTGGTCGACAGCATTTCGCGCATGCCGGGGCCGCCGCGCGGACCCTCGTAGCGGATGACCAGAACCTCGCCTTCCTTATACCGGCGGTGCGTTACCGCCTCGAAACAGGCTTCTTCCGTATCGAAGCAGCGGGCGGGGCCTGAAAACTTGAGATTGGTCATGCCGGCCACTTTGACGATGGCCCCTTCCGGTGCGAGGTTGCCGCGAAGACCGACGACGCCACCCGTTTTGGTGATGGGCTTGTCGGCGGGATAGACCACGTCCTGGTCCGGGTTCCATTTCACACTTGCCATGTTCTCGGCAATGGTGCGGCCGGTGACAGTCATGCAATCGCCGTGCAGGAAGCCATGGTCGAGCAGCGTCTTCATCAGCAACGGAATGCCGCCCGCCTCGAACATGTCTTTTGCTACATATTTGCCGCCCGGCTTCAGGTCGGCGATATAGGGCGTCTTCTTGAAAATTTCGGCAACATCGAACAAGTCGAACTTGATGCCTGCTTCATGCGCAATGGCCGGAAGATGCAATGCCGCATTGGTCGAGCCGCCGGATGCCGCCACAACGGTCGCGGCGTTTTCCAGCGCCTTCAGGGTGACAATGTCACGGGGCCGAATGTTGCGGGCCACCAGTTCCATGACCTTTTCACCAGACGTGAACGAGAAGGTGTCACGGATTTCGTAAGGTGCAGGCGCGCCGCACGAATAGGGAAGTGCGAGGCCAATGGCTTCCGCCACCGTCGCCATGGTGTTGGCTGTGAACTGCGCGCCACAGGAACCAGCTGACGGACAGGCGACCTGCTCCAGCGTATTCAGATCCTCATCCGACATGTCACCAACTGAATGCTTGCCGACCGCTTCAAACACATCCTGCACGGTGACGGGCTTGCCCTTGAAGGTGCCTGGCAGGATCGACCCGCCATAAATGAACACCGAAGGCACGTTGAGCCTGATCATGGCCATCATCATGCCGGGCAAGGATTTGTCGCAGCCTGCAAGCCCGACCAGCGCATCATAGCAGTGCCCACGCATGGTGAGTTCAACCGAATCGGCGATGACTTCGCGCGACACAAGCGAGGCCTTCATGCCTTGGTGGCCCATCGCAATGCCGTCAGTCACGGTGATGGTGCAGAATTCCCGGGGCGTTCCGTTGGCAGCGGCAACGCCGCGCTTCACCGATTGTGCCTGGCGCATCAATGAGATGTTGCAGGGAGCCGCTTCGTTCCAGCAACTGGCCACGCCGACCAGCGGCTGGGCAATCTGCTGGGCGTTGAGGCCCATGGCATAGAGATAGGAGCGGTGCGGTGCCCGTTGTGGCCCAACGGTCACATGGCGGCTTGGCAGTTTGCTCTTGTCGAAGGTCTTGGCATCCATGGCGTGTGATCCTAGGCTGTTGTTATCGGTGCGGAATTCGGGAAGGCTCCCGGCCCTCCTATAGCGCACTCATTCGCCCTTGCTAGGCCTCCACACAGGACGGAATGTCCCTGCCAACGCATGCCTAGCCACGAATTGCGGCAGATCGTGGCTGGGAATTGTGCGCAAAAGCGGCGTTGCGACAAATCCACAGGCTGTTGCAGCTTTGCAACAGATGCCGTGGATGACCTTTGTCGGCCTTGTGTGGCAAGTTGCGGCCCAGGGGATTCGCGAGGACGTGATGGACAACCCACCTATCCAAATCAAGGCCGCACCGGAAACCCTGCGGTTTTCCTATGTGCCGCGCAGGGGCCTGTTGAAACTCACCATTGTGAATTTCCTGCTCAATGTCGTGACCCTCGGATTTTACCGCTTCTGGGCCAAGACCAATGTGCGCAGGCACATCTGGGCCTGCGTCCACATCAATGGCGAGCCCTTGGAATACACAGGTTTCGGCAAGGAGCTCTTCCTCGGATTCCTCGTGGTGTTCCTGTTCCTGATTCTGCCCATTGTCCTGATTTCGGCCGCCGTCGGTTTCTACTACGGACCGGAATCACCCTTGTTGCCACTGATCCAGGTCCTGGTTTTCCTGCTGGTTTATGTGTGCTGGGGCTATGCCGTCTACAAGGCGCGGGGCTACCAACTCTCGCGCACCAAGTGGCGCGGCATTCGCGGTGCCCTTGTAGGTTCGCCGTGGATTTACAGCCTTCTGTATTTTGGGTCGCTGCTGGCCAAGGGCGTTTCCCTCGGCTGGGCCACACCCGTCATGAACACCGTGCTGCAAGAGCAGATCGTCAACGACATGCGCTTTGGCGATGCCGCCTTCAAGTTCAAGGGCCGGGCCGGGCCACTTTATGGCACCTATGCATTGTGCTGGTTTCTCACCCTGGGGGCATTCGTTTTCGGATCGTTCGTGGTCGCAGCAGCGCTGGGAAGCGCCTTCGGAACGACCATGCCGGACTGGTCCGACGAAACCCAGGCTGCCTATATTGGCCTCATCGTCGTCGGTGTCATTGCCCTGTTGCTGCTTGGGTTGCTGATTATCCCCATGCTGTGGGCTGTCTACACGGCCAAGGAACTGCGCACATTCTCGAGCTACACCCGCTTTGATGGCGCACAATTCAAAATCAACGCCACTGCGGGCAGTGTCATCTGGCTCGCCGTCGTCAATATTCTCATTCTCATTTTCACGCTCGGCATCGGCTGGCCCTACATCAACCAGCGCAACGTGCGTTTCGTCATTGACCGGTTGGAACTCGAGGGTGCCATCGACATCGACCGCATTGCCCAATCCATGGTGCACATGGCCAAACGCGGCGAAGGTCTGGCCGATGCCTTCGACGTGGGAGGATTGTGATGGAGACAACGGCAAGCTATTTCGATGGCAAGACTGCCCGCGACCGCGCAGTCATGCTGCGGCAGGAGGGCGATCACCTCGTTTTCGGGGGCGATGACACCGCCGAAACCCGCTGGAGCATTGCTGGCCTCCACGCCATCGACACGCCCACCGAAGGACAACCCTTTCGCATGACCCATGACGACATGCCGGGCGCACGCCTCGTTCTGCGCGATGCAGCCTTCATTGACGCGCTGGTCGCCGCCCACAAACACCTGCACGGCGGCTACACGTGGAAGCACCTCCGAGACGTGGCGGCCTGGACGGCGGGTGGTCTTGCGGTTCTGGCGGTCATTGCCTACCTCACCGTCGCGTTCCTGCCACAATATGTGGCGCATGTTTTGCCCGATGATTGGCGCAATCGCGTCGGCGAACAGATCGTCAATTCAGTTGTGGAAAACAAGAAGCCGTGCAGCAGCAAGAATGGCGATGCCGCGCTTTCCGCCGTGGTTGCGGCACTCGCAGAAGGCAATCCGGACCTGCCGCCGATTTCAGTGCATGTCTATGACATCGACCTCGTCAATGCCTTTGCCGCACCGGGCGGCATATCGCTAGCGTATCGGGCATTGATGCCCGCGCCGAAGGGGGCGACGGGCCGGCAGGTGTTGCTGCTGCACCGCAAGGGGGGCGATGCGTCGGTGTGGGA
>JANNFZ010000150.1:0-4752 GCA_031380375.1 Hyphomicrobiales bacterium | reverse complement strand
TGCCGATATTAAACTTGCAGACCGCATGGCCGCCTATCTAGAAGCCACACAATTGGCAGGTTTCGGTGTAGAGGAAGCAAATCGTTTTTTCGGACGCCCGAAAGGCCTTGCCGGTCTTGCGCCGGAATTCAGCCATGGCTTGTCAGCACTGGCAACGCCATTGGCGGCCCAACAATTCCTCGACGTCTTTCAAAGGTACGCATCTTCATGATCATCGTCACATCGCTTCGCGAATCCCATGCGCAACTTGCCGAACATGGTGCGACGCGCGCCATCAGCATTCTCTCACCCGAAACACCCCATCCGGAATTTCCATCGCTTGCCAGGGACAGCCACTTGCGGCTCACCTTCCATGACATCATCAGCGATGCTGAAGGACTTTCTCCACCAAGTCCCCGCGATGCAGAAAGGCTGGTGGCCTTCATTGAAAAATGGGACAGGAAAGCCCCGATGCTCATTCATTGCTGGGCGGGGATCAGCCGGTCCACTGCGGCGGCTTTCACCGCCCTCTGCATGAACAGGGCCCGGGAGGACGAAGCTGCGCTGGCTCGCGAACTGCGGGCCGCCTCGCCTTCGGCCACGCCGAACCGGCTGATCGTCTCGCAGGTTGATGCAATTCTGGGCCGTGGCGGACGCATGCTGAGCGCTGTTGATTCGATCGGTCGTGGTGCTGACGCCTTTGAGGGCAGGCCCTTCAAGCTTGACGTCTCGCCATCCTGAGCCTTGCCAAGCAGGCCCCAGCACCCCATATCCCCGCCCATGCTCAAATCCCTGCTTCGCCTTGTCCCCGCCCGCTTTCGCAAATCAACCCCGGTCATCCATGTCGTCAGGCTCGAAGGTGCCATTGTCGCGGAACGTGGGCTTCGTCCCACCTTGAGCGGCAAGGGTCTGGAGCCGGTTCTTAAAAAGGCATTCCGCAAGGGCATTGCCGGCGTGGCTTTGGCCATCAATTGCCCCGGCGGCTCACCCGTGCAATCGGCCCTGATTGCCAACCGCATTCGCGCCTTGGCGGAACAACACAAGATTCCCGTCTATGCCTTCTGCGAAGATGTGGCGGCGTCCGGCGGCTATTGGCTCGCCTGTGCGGCCGATGAAATCTTTGCCGATGAAAATTCCATCGTCGGTTCCATTGGCGTTATATCCATGGGCTTTGGCTTTCCTGAGGCGATTGCCAAACTCGGCGTGGAGCGCCGGGTCCACACATCGGGCCAATCGAAAAGCCAGAACGATCCCTTCAAGCCGGAAAAGCCCGAGGACGTCGAACGTCTCGAAGGCATTCTCGGGGAAATGCACGAAAGCTTCAAAGCCATGGTGCGCACCCGCCGCGCAGGCAAGCTCAAGGGCGATGAAAGCGAATTGTTTTCCGGGGCCTTCTGGACGGGGCGCAAGGGCCAGGAGCTCGGTCTCGTCGATGGCCTTGGCCATCTCGGCGACGTCATGAAGCGCAAATTCGGCGACAAAGTGGAACTCAAAACAATTGCGCCGAGCCAAGGCTGGGGTCTGCGACGGATTGGCGTGGGTATTCCGGCTGATCTTCCGGAGGCCACTTTGCAGGCGCTGGAAGCACGTGCATTGTGGTCACGATTTGGTCTATAATCCCGCTCAGAAGGGATTTTACGGAGTCCAAGACCATGGGTTTTATTCGCGCAATAATGGCGGCGGGCGCAACGGCCTTGGCGGCCTTTGCCATCAAGAAGTTGGTGGGCAAGATCGAGCAGCAGGCGGAGGCCGTGCGCGTGAAGCGTGAGGACGCCCGCGATCCATCGGAATTCAAGCGCCTGAAACAGGATCCCGTCACCGGCGTTTACTACGCCGAGGATTGAGGCTCCCAGGGGAACTCCGGGACCAATCTTGACCCCCCGGCCAGAGGTCCGTACAGCGTTTCCCCATGGCGCTGCACCCGACAGAATCATTCCAGGACCTGATCCTCACGCTCCACAATTACTGGGCAGAGCAAGGCTGCGTGATCCTGCAACCCTATGACATGGAAGTTGGGGCGGGCACCTTCCACCCGGCAACGACGCTGCGGTCCGTGGGCCCGCGTCCTTGGGCTGCGGCCTATGTGCAACCCTCGCGCCGCCCCAAGGATGGCCGTTATGGCGAAAACCCCAACCGGTTGCAGCACTATTACCAATATCAAGTCATCATCAAGCCCTCGCCGCCCAACCTGCAGGAACTTTATCTGGGCTCGCTCAAGGCCATCGGCATTGACCACACGCTGCACGATCTGCGCTTTGTCGAGGACGACTGGGAAAGCCCGACGCTGGGTGCCTGGGGTCTCGGCTGGGAAGTCTGGTGCGACGGCATGGAAGTCTCGCAATTCACCTACTTCCAGCAGGTGGGCGGACTGGATTGTTTCCCCGTATCCGGCGAGTTGACCTACGGCCTCGAACGCCTCGCCATGTATGTGCAGAACGTCGACAATGTTTATGACTTGAATTTCAACGGAAGGTCCGAAGGTGAAGGCCGCATCACCTATGGCGATGTGTTCCTGCAAGCCGAGAAGGAATTTTCCCGCTTCAACTTCGAGGAAGCCGACACCGAAATTCTGCTCCAGCATTTCAAGGACGCCGAAAAAGAATGTGCGGCCCTTCTCGCCAAGAGCAATGACGGCAATGCCAATACGCTGGCGCTGCCCGCCTATGACCAATGCATCAAGGCGTCCCACGCCTTCAACTTGCTGGACGCCCGGGGCGTGATCTCCGTCACCGAACGCCAGGCCTATATTTTCCGGGTGCGGGAATTGGCCAAGGCCTGTTGCGAGGCATGGAACCAAAGCGCAGGGGGCAAGGCAGCCTGATGGCCGAACTTCTGCTTGAGCTTTTCTCCGAGGAAATTCCCGCCCGCATGCAAGCAAAGGCGGCGGAGGATTTGCGCTCGCTCATTACCAATGGATTGGTGGATGCGGGGTTGACCTATGAAGGCGCGCAGGCCCATGCCACGCCGCGCCGCCTTGTGCTTTCCATTGAAGGCCTGAACGCCAAGGCCGCCGATACGCGGGAAGAGCGCAAAGGTCCCAAGGTCGATGCGCCACAAGCGGCCATTGACGGTTTCTTGCGTTCGACAGGATTGTCACTCGACCAGTTGACAGTGCAGGACGACAAGAAGGGCAAGTTTTACATTGCCACCATCAAACGTGACGGCCGGGCCGCAACCGACGTGATCGCCGAACTGGTGCCGCAGGTGATCCGCAATTTTCCCTGGCCCAAGTCCATGCGCTGGGGCTCCGGTACCTTGCGCTGGGTGCGGCCATTGCACTCGATTCTCTGCACTTTTGATGGTGAAGTGGTGACCTTCGAAGTCGATGGCATTGCGAGCGGCAATACCACAAGGGGCCATCGCTTCCTGTCGCGCAACGACATCGAGGTCCGACGCTTCGAGGATTATGCCCAGAAGCTTTTCAAGGCCAAGGTCATCGTTGATGCCAGTGTGCGGGCCGAAACCATTCGCGCCGAGGCAAAAAACATGGCTTTCGCGCAAGGCCTCGACCTCATCGAGGACGAAGCGTTGCTGAAGGAAGTTGCAGGGCTCGTGGAATGGCCCGTGGTGCTGATGGGCTCATTTGATGAAGCCTATCTCGCGGTGCCGCCCGAAGTCATCATCACCACCATCAAGACCAATCAGAAATGCTTTAACTTGCGTGACGGCAAGACGGGCAAACTGACCAACCACTATCTGCTGGTTGCCAACACAGTGGCAAAAGATGGTGGCGCTGAAATCATCCGCGGCAACAACAAGGTGATCGCGGCGCGCCTGTCGGATGCCAAGTTCTTCTGGGACCAGGATCGCAAAGTGCCGCTTGCCGACAATCTGGTAAAGCTCGACGCGATCACCTTCCACGCCAAGCTCGGCACGGTGGGCGAACAGGTAAAGCGCATCGAAGCATTGGCCGGAGAAATCGCCAAGTCCATCGGAGCCGATGTGGAAAAGGCAAAGCTCGCGGCGCGATTGGCCAAGGCTGATCTGGTGTCCGGCATGGTAGGCGAGTTCCCGGAATTGCAAGGCCTCATGGGCCGCTACTATGCGCTCGATCAAGGAGTCGATGCGGAGGTCGCCGATGCCATCCGCGATCACTACAAGCCTGTTGGTCCCACAGACAGCATTCCGGTTTCAAAAGTAGGTCAGGCCGTGGCACTGGCCGACAAACTCGACCGGTTGGTGGGCTTCTGGGCCATCGACGAAAAACCCACAGGCTCGAAAGACCCGCAGGCGCTGCGTCGCGCGGCGCTCGGTGTCATCCGCATCATTGTTGACAAGTCACTCCGTGTACGGATGAATCACGGCAGCGCCGATCTTCTTGCCTTCTTCGCCGATCGCCTGAAAGTATATTTGAAAGACAAGGGCGCGCGACATGACTTGATTGATGCGGTGTTTGCGCTTGGCGGGCAGGATGACTTGTTGCTTGTTGTGAAACGCGTTGAAGCCTTGTCCAAACTTCTCGAAACCGACGACGGCAAGAATCTTCTCGTTGGCGTCAAGCGCGCCGCCAATATTTTGAAAATCGAAGAGAAGAAGGACAACACCACCTATTCCGGTGATGTACATCCGGGCCAACTCATCAAGGGCGAGGAGAAGGCGTTGCACAGCGCCATCACGCAAGCCGCGGCCCAGGCCCGCAAGGCCGTGGAGAACGAGGATTTCGAAACCGCCATGAAGGCGATCGCCAAACTCCGTGCACCTGTCGATGCCTTCTTCGAGGGTGTCACGGTCAATGACAAGGACCAGACCTTCCGCGCCAATCGCCTCAGGCTC
>JANNFZ010000114.1:0-2270 GCA_031380375.1 Hyphomicrobiales bacterium | reverse complement strand
GGCCATCAGGCCTACAAGAAAAAGCGCCAGCGCAATGTTGCGCTTGCGCCTCCGCGCCATGTCTTGGGGAGAGAAGGGCAACACGGGCTTGGCCATCACCACACTGCTCCCATCGGCCCAAGACCAGCGACCTGCTCAATCAGGATCAGCGCAAAGAGCGCAAAGAGCCAGATGATCGAGAAACCAAAGAGCCGCTTGGCCGCCGCATTTTCCTGGTCCTTGGTGGACGCGCGATAAAGCCTCGCGGCATCGAGCAGAAACTTGGCGGTGAGAACAGCACTGCCCGCCGCATAGAGCAGGCCCGCAACACCTGTCAGCAACGGCAGTGCCACCACAGGCACAAGCAACAGGCTGTAGATCAGGATCTGCTTTTTTGTTTCGGCCCGTCCCGCCACATTGGGCAGCATGGGAATACCGGCGTGCCCATAGTCAGTTTCGCGAAACAGCGCGAGCGCCCAGAAATGCGGCGGCGTCCACGTGAAGATCAGCAGGAAAAGTGCGATGGAACCCAAATCAATCGTTCCGGTGGCTGCGCACCAGGCGACCATCGGCGGGAAAGCTCCGGCGGCACCGCCGATGACAATGTTCTGCGGCGTGCGGCGCTTCAGCCACATGGTATAGATCACGACGTAGAAAAAGATGGTGAAGGCCAGAAGCGTCGCCGCTGCGATATTGACCAAAACTCCGAGAAGAAGCACCGAGGCAACGGAAAGGCCCAAGCCAAAACCCAGTGCTTCGCCCGGCTGAATGGCACCCGACGGCACCGGCCTCATGGCAGTGCGCGTCATCAGCGCGTCGATGTCGGCATCATACCACATGTTAAGGGCACCCGCTGCACCAGCACCCATGGCAATGCACAGAATGGCAACGAAGCCGAGCCATGGATGGATTGTGCCAGGTGCTGCAACCAGTCCGACAATGGCCGTGAAAACCACCAGCGACATGACACGCGGCTTCAGCAGCGCGAAATAATCGCCAACCGTGCCTTGACCGCCGTGAATTCCATATGCCTCTGCCGTCTTCATCTTTGTACCCACCTACGCCGTTACTTGATGACCGGCAGCGTCGAGAACTGGTGGAAGGGCGGCGGTGACGGCAGCGTCCATTCCAGGGTCGTTGCCCCTTCGCCCCATGGATTGTCGGCAGCCTTTACCTTCTTGGCAAAGGCCGAGATCAGCCCGTAAAGGAAGATCAAGACGCCAAAGCCCGAAATATAAGAGCCGACGGACGAGACGTAGTTCCAGCCTGCAAAGACTTCCGGATAGTCGATGTAGCGCCGCGGCATGCCGGCAAGGCCGAGAAAATGCTGCGGGAAGAACACCAGGTTCACACCGACAAAGGTAAACCAGAAATGGATCTGTGCGATGCGGTCGGAATACATGTAGCCGGTGATCTTGGGGAACCAGAAATACCAGCCCGCAAAAATCGCAAACACCGCTCCGAGCGACAGCACATAGTGGAAATGGGCCACCACATAGTAAGTGTCATGCAAGCTGCGGTCGACGCCGGCATTGGCGAGGACAACGCCCGTGACACCACCCACGGTGAACAGGAAGATGAAACCGATGGCCCAGACCATGGGCGCCTTGAAGGTAATGGAACCGCCCCACATGGTGGCGATCCACGAGAAGATTTTAACACCTGTCGGCACTGCAATGATCATGGTCGCCGCAATGAAATAGGCTTGCGTGTCGGCATCCATGCCGACCGTGTACATGTGGTGCGCCCAGACGATGAAGCCGACGACACCGATGGCCACCATGGCATAGGCCATGCCGAGATAACCGAACACCGGTTTCCGCGAGAAGGTCGAGACTATCTGGCTGACCATGCCGAAGCCCGGCAAAATCAGAATGTAAACTTCCGGATGGCCGAAGAACCAGAAGAGATGCTGGAACAGGATGGGATCGCCGCCCTTGGACGGCACGAAGAAGGATGTGCCGAAGTTGCGGTCGGTCAGCAGCATGGTGATGGCACCGGCCAATACGGGCAGCGACAGCAGGAGCAGGAACACGGTGACCAGAATGGACCAGACGAAGAGCGGCATCTTGTGCAGCGTCATGCCGGGGGCGCGCATGTTGAAAATGGTGGTGATGAAGTTAATGGCGCCGAGAATGGACGAAGCGCCGGCAAGATGGATTGACAGAATGGCGTAGTCCATGGCCGGGCCGGGCTGGCCCGAGGTGGAGAGCGGCGGATAAAGCGTCCAGCCCCCGCCAGCCCCAAAGGCTCCTGCCGGACCTTCAGAGAACATGGATATCAAGAGAAGG
>JANNFZ010000067.1:0-21226 GCA_031380375.1 Hyphomicrobiales bacterium | reverse complement strand
GGATCTTCGACTTGATGCGGTCAATGAGATTGAGCGAGATGATGTCACCGGCATGTTCGAGATTGCTGACATACAGCGTGATTTCAAGGGCGCGGCGCGCCTCTTCCGGGTTGTCGGTGCGTTCGACCACATCAGCGAGATAGGATTGCAATTCGGCGTGATAGCCGTTGAGGCGTTGGTCGAGGACGCGGAGCTGCTTCAATTTTTCAGTGCTGCCGCTGCGCATGGCATCAATGGCGGTCACCAGCATGTGGTCCAGCACTTCGCCCATGCGGCCCGTTTCCAAAACCGTGTTGGCAAGGGCCGTGGCGATATTGGTTTCGCTTCCGCGAAGATAGCGGGGTGTCGCCAACCGGTCTGTGGCATCTCCGGTGTCAGGCATGAGGCCGGTGATCAAGCGGACTGCTAGCGACGTGAGTGGCAACCACGCGAGTCCGATCACCAGATTGATGCCGAGGTGAAGTGCCAGTGGCGCTGAAACGCCCGCGAACATGGCGGGAAGTGGACTTGCCATGAGCCACGGCAGGGCAAACAGGCCGGCGATGCAAATCACGCCGCGGCACAGGAGATTTGCCGCAGGCAAGCGGCGGGCGTGGATGGGGAGCGACATTGATCCAAACAGGGCAGGCAAGCCTCCACCCAGATTGATGCCGAGAATGAAGGCCGCAGCACTGTCGACGCCCATGGAACCATTGGCCACCAGCGAGGTGATCAGCAGGATGGCGGCGAGGGTTGAATGAAAAGCCCAGGCAAGCACGGCACCAATGATGAAAGCCAGCACCGGCTCTCGTCCAATGGCGGCGAGAACATCGTGGAACAACGAGGCATCGCTCAGGGGCCGCGTTGACTGCGAAATCAATTGCAGGGCAATGAGCATGAGGCCGACGCCGATGAGAATGCGTCCCGCACTGTGCGGCCTGTCTTCGCGGGAGAAACTGAAAATCGCATAGCCAATAAAAACCAGAAGCGGTGCCGCCTGTTTGGCAAAGCTTATGCCGGACGCAAATATGGTGGTGGCAAGTGCCGAGCCCACATCGGCCCCCAGCAGCACTGCGATGCCGACGGCGAGAGACAGGCCACCCGCCGCCGCAATGTTGGTGACGATCAAACCCGTTGCCGTTCCGCTGCCCAACACGGTTGTGGCGGCTGCACCAGCAAGGAAAGCGGAAATGCGCGAGCCCAAACGGTGCTGGAGAAAGAGCTTCAGTTGTTCGCCCCAGCCCCGCGTAACACCGGTGCGCACCATGCGCACGCCCCACAGCAACAGGGCAACGCCGCCCAGAAGATTGACGATGATGGTGGTGCCGGGATTCATGCCGCCTCGCTCATGGCCAGGGAAGCGACCAGGTTTTTACATGGGTATAGAATTTCATGGCCTCGGCCACGCCTTCCTTGATGCCATTGCCGCTGTCCTTGATGCCGCCGAAGGGCGACATTTCGATGCGATAGCCCGGCACTTCCCAGATATTGACCGTGCCGACATTGAGGTTCTCGACATAGCGCGTCATGCGCGGCAGCGAATTTGTGCACACACCGGAAGAGAGGCCAAAGGCTGTGGAATTGGAAATGCGGATCACTTCGGCATCATCATCGGGAACCCGGATGATGGGGATGACGGGTCCGAAGGTTTCCTCCATCACCAATTCCGATTCATGGGGAACATGATCAACGGTGATGGGCGGAAGGACCGCACCCTTGCGGCCTGGATCATAGAGCACCCGCGCACCCTGTTCAGCCGCCATGTACACACGCTTTTCAAAGAGCTTGGCCGCATCTTCGCTCACCACGGTGCCGAGGTCGGTTTCGGGGTTTTGCGGATCGCCGAATTTGAGTTTCTTGGCGCGGGCAAGGATTTTTTCGACCAAAGCATCGGCGATCGATTGTTGCGCCAGAATGCGTTTCACCGCCGTGCAGCGCTGGCCGGAATTTTTTGTGGCCCCGGCAACGGCAAGGTCTGCCGCCCTGTCGAGGTCGGTATCGGAGAGATCGTTGAGGATGATCAGTGGATCATTGCCGCCCAGTTCAAGTGCAGCACGGGTGTAGCCGGCCTTGGCAGCAATCAGCTTGCCGACGCGCACCCCACCCGTGAAGGTGATGACACCGATATTGCTGTTGGTGATCATCTCATCACCGATATCGCTGGGCCAGCCGGTGACGACTTGGAACATTTCCGGCGGCAGGCCCGCTTCATAGAGAATGTCGGCAAGGGCGAGGGCGGTGAGCGGTGTCAATTCGGTTGGCTTCAACACCACGCAATTGTTGGTGGCGATGGCTGGTGCAATTTTGTGCGCGACCATATTGAGGGGATGGTTGAAGGGTGTAATGGCGGAGATAACGCCGACGGGTTCGCGCTTGGTGAAGATTTTCCGCGACTTGCCTTGCGGGGTCAAATCACAGGAAAAGATCTGCCCGTCATCAAGAATGGCAAGCTGCCCTGCGAGTGAAAATACATCATAGGCGCGGCCGCATTCATAGGCCGAGTCCTTCATCGACAGGCCAAGTTCAAGGGTGATGAGGCGGGCGAGTTCATCTTTCCTGGCCCGCAGCAATTCAGCGGTGCGGAAAAGAATTTGCTGGCGTTCATAGCGCGTTAGATTTGGCTTGTAGGCGGCGGCAATGCGAAAGGCTTGCGCCGCATGCTCGGCGCGGCCTGCGGGCACGGTGCCGATCACTTCATTGGTATAGGGATAGTGCACCGGCACTACTTCGTCGGTGTGGACTTTCCTGCCGCCGATACGCATGGCCTCGCGGATGATGGGTTTGGTCATCACGGTGTTCCGCTCAAGTGATTGCAGCCGATGAAAAAGGCATCAAAGTTTCGCAAATTATTGGGCAGGCCGCGGGCCTTGCGGTTGGTGATGACGGGAATTTCCTGTTCACTTAAACCCCCGTGGGAACGCAGCGGCGCATCGAGGCCCGAGAGGTCATGCTTGCCCCGTGATGTGCCGATGACCTTGCTGTGGGCGGGGCCGCCGGAGATCACCACAAGGTCGCCGGTGCGATCCAGCGGCAGTTCAAAAATCCGGCAGGCCTCGGCTTTGGAATAAACAACATCAATGCCGTCCATGGCGGCGATGGTCTTGGCAACTTCGCTTTGGGAAGGGCCCTTGAGATAGACCGTGGCGTAAGAACCAAGTGCGCCGTGATGCACCACATAAGGATCGGTGATGGGCAGGATGACACGGGCCTTTCCTGTCCCCAAACTCTCATCGAGGGCATCCTGCAAGTACAACACATCGGGCGCGCCATCGCTTTTGTGTTTGTCCTTCATGCCGTGATCGGCGACGATGACGATGGCCACACCTTCTGCATCCAGTTCACCAAGATAGCGATCCATCATGGCATAGAATGCATTGGCACCCACCGAACCCGGCGCAAACTTGTGCTGGATATAGTCTGTCGTCGACAGATACATGAGGTCGGGACGGTCGCGGCGCAGAAGTTTGACGCCTGCGGCAAAAACAAATTCCGAGAGATCAGCGGAATAGACTTCGGGCACCGGCTTTCCGGCAAGCGCGCAGACATTGTCGATGCCGTTGTCCGCAAGCGTGGCCTTGTCGGCCTTCTCGGCGGAAAAGCAGATGGCTGAACCATCAAAGACGAGGCCATGTCCGAGCAGCAGGCGGAGCTTGTCCTTGGCCGGCACCACGCAAACTTTGGCACCGGCGTTCTGGAAACCTTCGAAGATGGTCGGAGCGCGCAGCCATTTCGGATCATTCATCATGGTTTCCTGGCCGGTGGCCGGGTCGATCAGATAGTTTCCGGTGATGCCATGGACGCTTGGCGGGCGGCCTGTGACAATCGAAAGATTATTGGGATTGGTAAAGCTAGGCATGGCGGATAGCCCGCGCATGTTCTCGCCCTTGGCGATCATCTTCGCAAGGTTTGGCATGAGCCCTTCCGCCATGGCGATTTCCATGTAGGCAGGCTCGCTGCCATCGCAACATATGACAACGAGAGGCTCACGCGGCCAGTGATAGACACGGTCATTGACCGTGACTGTTCTGTCGCTTTTCATGCATCAACCGGATTGAATTCGCGCACATCCATTTCCTTGAGCACTTCCTCGACGACGCGGGCAAAGGCGCGGATGGTCCTCAGGTCAAGCTGGCCGATTGTGCCGATGCGAAAACTTGGGCGCTTGGTGAGCTTGCCGGGATAGATGGCAAAACCCCTCGCCCGCAGGCTTTCGTAAAAACGCTCAAAATCAAACTTCGGGTCGCGTGGCGTCAGAAACGTCTGGATAATGGGGCCTGCGTCTTCGTCCTTGAGCAGCGGCTTGAAACCCATGGCGCGCATGCGGGCAATGAGTTCCGTGGCATTGGCGTGATAGCGTTGCAGGCGCATGGAAGTCCCGCCCTCGGCTTCCAATTCCCTAAGTGCTTGCCGGAAGGCGACGATGGCATGGGTGGGTGGTGTAAAGCGGAACTGGCCGTTGGCCTCAAGGCCTTTCCATTGCGTGAAAAGATCAAGCACCACGGAATGGCATTTGCCTTCGGCCGCCAGCAGCAATTCCTTTTTCAGGATGACATAGGAAAAGCCGGGCACACCCTCAATGCATTTGTTGGATGAAGAAACCATCACGTCGATATTGTCGGCCACCATGTCGAGCGGCAGGGCACCGAATGACGACATGGCGTCGAGCATGACAATTTTTTTGCGCTCTTTGGCAATCTTCGCGAGATCCTGAATGGGATTGACGATGCCGGAAGTGGTTTCGCAATGCACCAGCCAGACATGGGTGATGTCAGCATCCGTGTCGAGCGCGTGGACCAGGTCCTTCTCGCGTGGTGCTGCGCTGTCACCCCGGTCAACCTTGACCATGGGGCGGCCAATCGTCTCAAGGATATGCGCGGCACGGTCACCGTAGTTGCCGTTGGCAATGACAAGTGTTTTTTTCCGTTTTGCAGGGCACAGGCTGCCAAGCGCCGCCTCCATGGCAAATGTGCCGGAACCTTGCACGATCACGCATTCATAACTTGCGTCGCAACCGGCAAGCCTGAGCAGTTCACGGCGGATATCGGCAACGATGGTGCGAAACTCGACATCGCGCGAGCCATAGTCGGCAAGCATGGCCTGTTTCACACTGCGCGAAGTGGTGAGCGGCCCCGGCGTCAGCAGGTAGGGCATGTCTTCCTGTCCCAAGGGACCGTTGAAGCGGGGTGTGAGGTGGGCTGGGTTGGTCATGATCTGCCGCGTTGAATCTGTTTCGACACAGTTTGGCACTGTCAAGCCCTTCCTCCAAGGTGCAAAAGCAAGGCTTGCGTGGTGACAGTCTTGCCGGGATAATGCCGCTCGTTGCGAGGAGGCTCAATCCATGACCATCGGCACCGGACTATTGGCGCTTATCGTCGCCGTTGGCGGCTATCTGATCTATATTTACAATGCCCTTGTTTCCAACAAGAACAAGGTGGCCGAAGGCTGGAGCGGCATTGACGTGCAATTGAAGCGGCGCGCCGACCTCATTCCCAACCTTGTGGAAACCGTCAAAGGCTATGCCAGCCATGAAGACAAGATTTTCAGGGATATCGCCGAGCTTCGCGCCAAGTCGATTGCCGGGGGCAGTGTTGCCGACCAATCGGCGGTGGGGCAGGCCATGTCGGCGGCCCTCGGGCGGCTTTTTGCCATTGCCGAAGCCTACCCGGAACTGAAGGCCGACGCCAATTACCGCGACCTCCAGGAAAAACTGGCAGGCATCGAAGACGAGATCCAGCTGTCACGACGCTATTACAATGGCGCGGTGCGCATTTTCAATACGATGATTGAATCCTTTCCGTCGAATTTCATTGCCGATTTCTTCAAATTTGCCAAGTCGGAATTCTTCGAGATCGGCGATGCAGCACAGCGTGAAGTACCCAAGGTGGACTTCAAGGCGCGCTGATATGCTACGCGGTTTCATATCCGCGTTCTTTCTTCTGCTGGCGCTGGCCCATCCGGCGCTGGCAGAAGAAGTCATCCGCCGCTTCACCAGCGATGTGACGGTGAATGTCGATGGCTCACTTGACGTTCGTGAGCGCATTGTTGTTGTGGCAGAAGGCAACCAAATCAGGCGTGGCATCCTCCGGGACTTCCCGACCCAGTACAAGGACCGGAACGGCAACCGCGTGCAGGCGGGCTTTGAGGTCGTGGCCGTGGAGCGCGACGGCAATCCGGAAAAATTTTCGACCTCAGGCATTGCCAATGGCGAGCGCATCCAGATCGGCAACGCTGACGTGTTCCTTGAGCGCGGAGAACACAGCTACCTGATTATATACCACACCACCCGGCAGCTTGGTTTTCTTGCCGACTATGATGAACTGTACTGGAACGCCACGGGCAATGGTTGGACCTTTCCCATTGAACAGGCGGAAGCCATCGTCCGCCTGCCACAAGGGGCGGTGATCCGGCAGAGCAGCGTCTATACCGGGACCTTTGGCGCACAGTCTTCCGATGCCCGGGTACGCGAAACGGGGGGCAGCATATTCCGCGCCGAGACAACGCAAGCCTTGCGCACAGGTGAAGGCCTGACAGTGGCGGTGGCCTGGCAGAAGGGCATTGTTGCAGCACCTTCGGAATCACAGAAGCAAATCTGGTGGCTGCTCGACAATCTCGGATTTTTCCTTGTCGGGCTGACGCTTGTCACGGTGCTCGGCTATTTCACCTATGCCTGGAACCGCGTGGGGCGCGATCCCGCCAAGGGTACAATCATTCCGCTGTTTCATCCGCCCGAGGGTCTTGGCCCCGCTGGCGTGCGCTATGTGTGGAAACAAGGCTATGACGACCAGGCGTTTGCCGCCGCCGTGGTGGGCCTCGCGGTCAAGGGACGCCTGCGGATCAGCGATGCCGACGGTGATTATTCCGTCGAGCGCTTGGCCGACACAGGCCCGCCCCTGTCACAGAGCGAACAGGTATTGTTCAGGGCCTTGCCCGGCAGCAAGCTCGAATTGAAACAGGCCAATCACGTCACCATTGGCGGCGCACGGTCGAAGCTCAAGGATGCACTCGACGAAGAATACAACGGCATCATGTTTCTCAAGAACTTTGGCTGGTTCGCAATTGGCGCTGCGATTTCAGTGGCGGGGCTTCTGGTGTCGGGCTTTTTCACGCCGTCCGGCGAAGGGGCAGCCGTGTGGTTTATCGCCCTGTTCGGCTCCCTCTGGTGGGGCGTGGTGCTGGCCGTTGGTTATGCCATGGTCAAGGGACTGTTCGCAGGGCGGGGCTTCCTTGCCAAATTAAAGAACCTGATTGGCGTGGTTTTCCTGTTGCCGTTTGCGGCAACGGGCATCGGCGTACCCACGTTGGCGTTGGCGGTATTTGATGTGACACCGGCGATGGGCTGGTTCATCGCCGTCGCCGTGACGCTGGCGTTGAGCAATTTTCTGTTTTTCTGGCTGCTGAAGGCGCCGACGGTCACGGGTCGCAAAATTCTCGATGAAATCGAAGGTTTCCGCATGTACATGACAACAGCGGAAGAGGAGCGTTTGAAAGTCCTGCATCCGCCCGAAAAGACACCGGAGCTTTTCCAGCGCTATCTCCCCTATGCCATGGCACTCGACTGCGAGAATGAATGGAATGCGGCTTTTGCCGCTGTGCTTGCAGCCGCCGCAGCAGGCGCTGCATCGGCGCCCATCTGGTACAATGGCAGCAACTGGAACAGCGGCGGCTTCAGCAGAGATCTGAACAGCGGGCTTACATCATCGATTTCATCATCGGCATCGGCACCGGGCTCATCATCAGGATCGGGTGGAGGCGGATCTTCGGGTGGCGGCGGCGGCGGCGGAGGCGGGTCTGGCTGGTAGCACCTCAAGTGCCCAAATAGGCGCGCACGGGTTCTGACCCATCGGCAAAGAAGGTTCGCGAGGTCACGGGCTTTCGCACCACTCCGCTTTCAACAAAAATCACCTGGTCGCAAACGTGGCGTATTTCATTTGGCTGATGGGTTACGAGCAGCGTGGTGAGTTTTGCCTCGGCATGGAGCTCGGCAACCAGCGCCAGCATCTGGCGGTGAAGGCCGGGATCGAGTGCGGCAAAGGGCTCGTCGAGCAACAGCACGGGCTTGTCGCGGACGAGTGCGCGGGCCAGCGCCACGCGCTGCAATTCGCCGCCCGACATTTCGCCGGGCTTGCGTTTTGCAAGATGCGTGAGGCCGACACGGGCCAGCGCCGTATCAATCCGCGTGTTGTCGGCCCCGGTCAATGAAAGCGATGGCGAGATGCCTAGCGCCACATTGGTCCGGCAATCGAGATGGGCGAAAGCATTGTGGTCCTGGAAGATCATGCTCACCGGGCGGGAACCGGGTGCTGCCTGTGTGACTTCGCTTCCGGCAATTGCCAGTTTTCCGCTGGCCAGTGTTTCAAAGCCGGCAATCAGCGACAAGAGCGTTGACTTGCCGGAGCCGCTCGCCCCAAGCACGGCGCAGAGGCAATGGCGCGGAACCGTCAAATCCGCATGCAACGCGAAACTGTCATAGACGTAGCGGGCGTTGTCGAAGGTAATCATCGCAGCAGTCTCCGGCTGTTGGCGAGGCTGCCCAACCCCACGCAGAGCAGCGCCAGCACAAGGGCCGTGCCTATGGCATTGCCGCTCCTGTAGTTGCCCATTTGCAAATGCAGCAGCGACGGCAATGTCACGAGGCCCTGGCTGCCAAGAAGTGTCACCGCTGTCAAATCACCCAAAGAAAGCGCAAAAGCCAAGAGCCCGGCCTGGGCCAGTGGCTTGCGCAGGATTGGAAGGTCGATGAGGCGGAACTTGTTCCATCCCATGACATTGAGGTGGGTGGCGAGCCTGTCCTGTTGCCGTGCCATGGTGGCAAAAGCCGGCACCAACAAGGCCATGGCAAAGGGCAGGGCCATGAGTGCATTCAATGCGACAACGAGGCTGGCCGAAAGTGCGATGCCGCCTTCGGCACGCCGCAAGAGGACAAACCAGCCAGTGGCGAGAACCGCAGGCGGGACAATGAGTCCGAGCAGGCCGATGCTGTTTGCAAAACTTCCGCCCCTGGCAAGTGCCGTGGCCATTGCCAGTGCCAGCAAAGTCGAAGCGAGCGCCATGGCGGCACTGGTGGCCAGCGCCTGGAAAAGGCCTGCTGTGAGCGAAATGTTTGGCAGGCCATCCACGACGAGCATGAGCAGCGGCAAACCAATGACGATGGCAGTTGCAATGATTGTTGCAATGGCAGCCTTGCCGACGGGTCGTTGCTCCGACACGCTGGCGCGACGACGGCTCGCCGTGGCCTCGATCCAGGCGGTGTTGCCGCTGGCAACCACAAGCACAGCGCAAAGGGCCACCTGCAAAAGTGACAGCGACAGGGCGCGAGCTACATCAAAGTCAATGCGCAAAGACTGGTAGATGGCAACCTCGAGTGTTGTGGCGGCCGGACCACCGAGAGTGAGCACGACGACAAAGCTTGCAGCGCAGAGCAGAAAAATCAATGCCGCGATTCGCGCAACAGCGGGCCGAAGTGCCGGCCAATCGACATGCCGCCACAGGGCCCTGGGCGCAAATCCCAACTGCGCAGCAAGCCTGCGGTTCTCGGGGGCGACAGCTTCCAGCACTTGTACAAAGAGACGCAGCGCCAGCGGCAGGTTGAAATAAACGTGGGCCATCACAATGCCCGCGAGCCCGTAGAGTGAAATCGTGCCCGCCAATATACCTCTCGCGCCAAAGAGATCGACCAACAACAGCACGACAACAATGGCAGGCAGTGATTGGGGCACGGCGAGGAGCGACATCAAGACTGCACGGCCCCGAAAACGGGTGCCCGCCAAAGCCAAGGCGGCGGGCAGGGCCAGCATGATCGAAATCACTGTGGATAGTCCTGCCTGCCACAGGGTGAAGCCGAGGATGCGCCAAACATAGGCATCAAGCCCGATGCGGCCGCCCTTCTGCACGGCAAAGGTGACCAGCGGCACAAGGCCTGCCAGCGCCGCGGCGATGACGACGGCCGCCGCAAGACGGGTGGCGATTGCCGCTGGCCTAGCCGCCGATGGCATTGAGCCACTCATCGATCCATTGGCGGCGGTTGGCATTCACTTCGGCGGGTGTGAACAGCAGTGTCTTTTCGGGCTTCACGATCTTGCCGAAGGCAGCGGGCAGAGGCGTTGACGTTTCGCCCGCTGGCCACATCCAGTTCGTCGCCGGGATTTCATCCTGGAATCCCGGTGTCATCATGAAGGCGAGAAAAGTCTTGGCCAATGGCAGTTCCGGCGATGCGGCAATGGCGCCGGCCACTTCAATTTGCAGGTAGTGGCCTTCCGCAAAGGCAGCGGCCTTGTAACGTTCGGTCTTTTCCACTTCCATGTGATAGGCGGGCGACGTGACGTAGGAGAAAACCATGGGCGCTTCACCCTTGGTGAAAAGCCCATAGGCCTCGGACCAGCCGGGTGTCGTCGTCAGGATGCGGGGCTTCAGTTTTTTCCAGGCCTCGGCCGCCTTGTCGCCATAGACCGCTTTCATCCAAAGAAGGAAACCAAGTCCGGGTGTCGAGGAGCGAGGATCCTCGAGCACGATCTTCTGGCTGGCATCACCATTGACGAGATCATCGAGGCTCTTGGGTGGGTTCGGCATTTTTTCGCTGTCATAGACCACGGCGAAATGGCCATAGTCATAGGGCAAGAACTCGGCATCGTTCCAGCCGCCGGGCACGTGTGTTGTGCTGGCATCTATGCCATGGGCGGCGAACAGGCCAAGGGCGCGGGCTTCGTCAGTGAGATTGGTGTCGAGACCCAGCACCACGTCGGCCTTGGTGGCAGTACCTTCGATTTTCAGGCGGTTGAGCATGGCCACACCATCGGCCAAGGCCACCCATTCCACGGTGCAGGCGCAGGATTTCTCGAAATTGGCCTTGATCTTCGGCCCCGGTCCCCACTCCGAGACGAAGCTCTCATAGGTGTAGACCGTCAGAGTTTCCCCGGCAGCGACGGCCGGGTCGAAGCTTGTGAAAAACAAAAGGGCGGCGAGCAGTTTTTTCATCTTATTCTCCAAAGCCTGGCGGAAACATTGGAGACGGAGGGTCGTGGCCCACCCGCTTTCAATCCCTCCGCTGGCATAATCCAGATCAGGTTCATCGGGTTGGCTTTTGGCCTCTCAGCAGCCTGTGATGGCCGCACCCCGTTGAGAGCAATTCCGCCTTAAGCTTAAGGCCTCGCGCTGGCAAGCCCGACCTGATACATGGCCGCATGAGCAAATTTGCAATCCTGCTTGGCGGCGATGTGACACCGACCAATCGCTTGAAAGACCAGGTGAAAGACCGCCGCGTTATCGCCGCCGACAGCGGCATCGCCCATGCCGCAGTGCTGGGCTTGGCACCTGAACTCTGGGTCGGGGACTTCGATTCAGCGGGCACGGCACTCGAACGAGCCTATGCCCACGTGCCGCGTGAGGTGTTCCCCTCTGACAAAGCGGCGACGGATGGCGAGCTGGCGATCACCGCAGCGCTGAAACGCGGCGCGAGCGATCTTGTCCTTGTTGGGGGTTTCGGGGGACAGTTTGACCATGCCATGGCCCATGCCTTGTTGCTGGTTGAGCTGGCACGGCGCGGTGTGACGGCAGTGCTGACCAGCGGGCACGAAGAAGCCCACGCGCTTGTCGACATGCTGTTCTTTGTCGGCCTCAAGCCTGGAACGCGGCTCAGCATCATTGCACTGACAGATCTTGCGGGGCTTAGCATAAGCGGCGTGCGTTGGCCGCTGAAAGAAAAAACCGTGCCGCGGGGATCAACACTGACGCTCTCCAATGAAGTTGAGGGCCGCGTTGCCATCGGGCGTGAGCGCGGTGATGCGCTTGTGGTCATATACCCGCAATGAAACAACACCGTGTTGCAAAACTGGGCCAACGCGGCGACGGCATCGTTGCCATGGACGATGGCACGGCCCATGTTCCGAAAGTTCTGCCCGGCGAATTGATTGAGCTGCGCGACGGCGCATTGTTCAAGATCGCCGAACCATCACCGGAACGGGTTGTTGCTTTCTGCCCGCACTATGACTCTTGCGGCGGCTGCAAGTTCCAGCATTGGCAGGAAACGTCATATCGTGCCTGGAAGCGCCACTTGCTGGTCGCGACGCTTGCAGCGCACGGACTGGATGTGCCCGTAGCCTCCATGATTGACGCCCATGGCAAAGGCCGCCGCCGCGTCAGCCTGCATGTGCGCGAAATCAAGGGCCGGTGGCGGGCTGGCTTCATGGAACAGAAGAGCCATGATCTCGTCGCCATTGACACTTGTCCGGTCCTTGTTCGGGATTTGGCCGATGCTGCCAACATTGCCGCAAGCTTCGGCCCCATGCTGGGACCTTGTGATGTGGCTGTCACGGCAGCCGACAACGGCCTCGACGTTTCGATCAAGGCCGAGCGCAAGGCCGTCGACCGGCGCATGACCGGCTTTGTCGATCTCATGCGGCAATGGAAATTGCTGCGCCTCTCAATCAACGGCGAGGTGGTGGCAAGCCACGGCCAGCCGGAAGTGCGTTTCGGCGGCGTGACTGTTCCGTTGCCGGTGCAATCATTCCTGCAGGCCACGGTGCTTGGCGAAGCGACATTGACGGCGCTGGTGCTCAAGGATTTTCCGAAGGCCAAGCATGCCCTCGACCTTTTCGGTGGTGTCGGCACTTTCACTTTGCCTCTCGCAAAGACCACCCGCGTCACATCGGTAGATTCTGATCGGCAGGCGGTCGAGGCCCTGCAAAAGGCAGTGAAGGCGGCACAAGGGCTGAAGCCCGTGACAACAATTGTCCGCAACCTGTTCAATGCGCCCTATACGTTCATGGAATTGCGCGACTTCGATGCCGTTGTTCTCGATCCGCCGCGGTCGGGTGCCGAAGCCCAAGTGAAAATGCTGGCGAAGTCAAAGATCAAGCACATCGCATATGTATCCTGCGACATGCAGAGCTTCGCCCGTGACGCCAAAATCCTTGTCGAGGGCGGCTTTGCGTTGAAACACGTGACACCCGTCGACCAGTTCAAATGGACGGTGCATCTCGAAACGGTCGGAATTTTTGCGCGGAGTCAGTAGACGTTCCATGCCCATCAGAAAGTTTCGAACCGTTGCTCCACCTTGCGCGCAAAGGCTTCGCGCTTTTCGCCGGAAATGCCGTGGACGGAATATCTGGTCAGATACAGGTGCTTGACGCCACCGCCACACATGGTTTTCAGACCGCGCAGCAGAACTTTCTTGCCCGGGTTTTGCATATAGAGTTCCGTGAACCGCCACGGCGATCCACAGGTCGTCACCACGCCAAAGCGCTTGACATTCCGCAGCATCGGCTTGATCCGAACGCTATCAGGAGGCACCTCAAAGGCGACGCCCGGCCGCCACACGCGGTCAAAATATCCCTTCAGCATCGCCGGCATGCCTGACCACCAGGTCGGAAAGCAGAAGACGCATGCCTCGGCCCATTTCAAAGTCTCGACATAGATCTGCAAATCCTGCGGTATTTTGGCGTGACCATAGAGGTCACGCAACTCGTCGGGTTGCGTGACAGGATTGAACTTCATTTCATGCAGGTCAAAATCGACGACGTCGTCGCCTCTTGCTTTGAGTGTCTGCACCAAACGCCTGTGAAGCGACGCCTGATAGCTGTCGGCCAAAGGATGTGCGAAGATGACGTTGATTTTCATTGCATGAGTTTCGCGTTGCGGCTTAATCCTTGGCGCGTTCCACGTAACTTGAGTCCGACGTGTCAACCACGATGCGGGTACCTGCCGCGATATGGGGGGGAACCATGGTGCGCACGCCATTGGACAGCATGGCGGGCTTGAACGACGAGGAAGCCGTCTGGTTCTTGATCGCCGGCTCGGTTTCGGTGATTTCCAGCGTCACGCGCTGGGGGATTTCGATGGAGATGGGCACATCATTGAACAGGGCGACCTGGCATTCCATGCCTTCCTGCAAGAAGGGCGCTGCTTCACCCAGCATGTCGGCCGAGACATTGATCTGTTCAAAGCTCGTGGGGTTCATGAAGACGTAGTTGTCGCCGTCCTGATATAGGTAGGAATGCGTGATGGTTTCGACGAAAGCCCGTTCCATGGCATCGGTGGTCTTGAAGCGCACCACGGTTTTCACGCCATCTGAAATACGGCGCATGTCGATGGTGGTGGTTGGCGTGCCCTTGCCGGGATGCATGCTTTCGGCCTTCAGCACGACATAAAGCTTGCCGTCCTCGTGCTCGATGACGTTACCTTTGCGCACGCCGCTGGCGATGACTTTGACCAATTTGAAAACTTTCGATTTGGGATTTGCTGAATTTGCGTTGCGCGGGCTATTAGCAGGGCGCTTGCCCAATGCCAACCCCTGCAAGGAACGTGAGATTGGCCGCAGAATCACCATGGTTTTCAGCGCACCGCCATCAGGACAGGCGGGGGTTCCTTGTGCAACGGAGTGCCATTTTTGCAGCGCTGCGCGGGTGGTTTGCGGCACGGGACTTTCTCGAGGTCGATGTGCCGGCGCTCGTTGTGTCGCCCGGCAATGAGGCCCATCTCCATGCCTTCCGGACGACGCTGATCAACAGCGATGCCAGCACCGAGACGCGCTACCTCCACACCTCGCCGGAATTTGCCTGCAAAAAATTGCTGGCGGCGGGTGAGGAACGGATTTTTTCGCTTGCGCATGTGTTTCGCAACCGCGAGCGCACGCCAACCCACGCGCCGGAATTCACCATGCTCGAATGGTATCGCGCCAACGAGGCCTATCGTGTGATCATTGATGACACACTGGCGCTGGTGCGGCTGGCAGCGCAAACGGCATCACGCACAACTTGGGAGTGGAAAAACCGCATCTGCGATGTGACGCTTGATGCGGAGTGGCTGTCGGTGAACGAAGCCTTCAAGCGCCATGCTGGTGTTGACCTTCTGGCGACACTTTCGCGGGATGGCGTTCCCGACAGGGAAAAACTTGCGGCGGTGTCGCCTTCGGTTTTTCAACCCGGCGAAACTTGGTCGGATATTTTCAGCCGTATCCTCGTCGAAAAAGTCGAGCCTCATCTCGGCAAGGATCGCATCACCGTGCTCTATGAATATCCGGCGTGCGAAGCGGCCTTGGCGCGGGCTTGCGCCCATGACAGCCGCGTGAGCGAACGCTTTGAGCTTTATGCCTGCGGCGTGGAGCTGGCCAATGGCTTTGGCGAGCTGACCGACCCACAGGAACAGCGACGCCGCTTTGTGGCAGAGATGGACGTGAAGCAGCGCGTTTACGGCGAGCGCTATCCGATCGATGAGGAATTGCTGGCGGCATTGGCGCTCATGCCACCGGCTTCAGGTGTGGCGCTGGGGCTTGACCGCGTCATCATGCTGGCGACGGGCGCGCAGCGCATCGAGCAGATCCAATGGGTGCCGGTGGCTTAAGGCTGCTGACGCGTGCTGACATTCGGGACTGCCAGGTGGTTCTCCATTGAAGGGGAAAGTTCATGCCCACCAGTTCCCGGTTCTTGGGGAATGAGAGGCGGTGAGGCTATTGGAAATGGCAGACTTCGGAATAATTCAGACGCGGCGCTTGCCTTCGATGTCCGGTGCCTGCGGATAGCGGGATTTCAAGTCGCGGTCGGTGACGCTCATGTGGTTCCGCGTGTATTGTTCCGAAGCCTTGCGCAAGGGCTGAAAATCCCACGGAAACAGGCTGCCGTTTTTCATGGCGTCATACATCATGAGCCGTGACTGCTGGCTTTGCAGCACGTCTGCATGAATGCGGGGGATATCGAATTTTGCTTCGACCTCGGCACGGAATGAGGCGGCGAGCGGATTGCCAAACGCCAAATTGTTGGTCTCTTCCGGGTCGCCATCAATGTTGAACAGTTGGTCGGGATCAACCGGACTGTGGATGAATTTCCACGGGCCCCGCCGCAGCATGTACATGGGGGCAATCGCACCCTCCGCCAGATATTCGCCCCACATTGTGGCATCAGCATTTTCGGCGGCACCGTTTAACAACGGCACGAGTGAGCTACCGTCAACCTTGCGGGCAAGCGTCGCTGCGGTGCCTGCACCAAGATCAGCGAGGGTCGGCAGAATATCGGCCAGCGACACTGGCTCCTTGACGCGGCGGGATGCAAAGCGTTTTCCACCCCACACCAGCATGGGCACATGGGCCGAGGGTTCGAGGAAAGACATTTTGTACCAGAGGCCGCGCTCGCCGAGGAAATCGCCATGGTCGGCGGTGAATACGACAATCGTGTTGTGAAGCATGTGGGTCGCTTCAAGTGCATCCAACAGCTTGCCAACCAGGCTGTCGACATAACTGATGTTGGCATAGTAGCCGTGGCGGGCCTGACGCACGTCATGCTCGCTCACCACATAGTCATCCATGGCTGACATTTCGTAGAGACGCTGGCTGTGGGAATCCAATTCCTGGAGTGACATGCGCGCCGTCTTCGGCTTGTCGATGTCCTTGTCCTCATAGAGGTCCCAGAACTGCTTGCGCGCCGCATAAGGATCATGGGGGTGCGTGAAAGAGGCCATGAGCGCCAGCGGCTTGTCGGCATCGAAGCGGGCGTGGTCATAGATCTTGCGAGTCGCCTGAAACACCACGTCATCATCGAATTCAAGCTGGTTGCTGATTTCCGCGATGCCGGGCTGCAACACCGATGTCATGTTGTGGTACCACCAGTCGATGCGCTCCTGGCGCAGCCGCCAATCTGGCGTCCAGCCAAAATCGGCGGGATAGATATCGGTGGTCAGGCGGTCTTCCAATCCGTGCAACTGGTCGGGTCCGACAAAGTGCATCTTGCCGGAAAGGCACGTCTTGTAGCCTTCGCGGCGCAGATAATGCGCCCATGTGGGGATGGCGGAGGGGAACTCTGCGGCATTGTCATAAACGCCGGTGCGTGACGGCAGCAGACCGTTCATCACTGTGGCGCGTGCCGGCGCACAAAGCGGGCTCGGCGAATAGGCGTTCTCAAAGACCACGCCCTCGCGGGCAAGGCGGCTGAGGTTCGGTGTTTGCACCAGGGGATGGCCGTGGAACGGCAGGTAGCGGGCCGCCAGTTGGTCGGCCATGACAAAAAGTATGTTTGGTTTTTGCGCCTTGGCCATCTAAATAGCTTCCATGAAAACGGTCGTGCTGTTTCTGATCAGGTTCTACCAGCTAACCCTATCGTCTGTCCTTGGCCGCACTTGCCGTTTCCTGCCGACCTGTTCGGACTATGCGCGACAAGCAATTGAAAAACACGGGCTCTGGTGCGGAGGGCAACTGGCGCTGAGGCGCGTCAGGCGTTGCCACCCTTGGGGAGGGGATGGGTTTGATCCTGTGCCCGACCACCCTGACTGTTCCGGCAAATGAAAAGGGCCGGACGACAAGTCCGGCCCAAGTTATACTGCTTGCAGGTGTCTCAGAAGGCCCAGATGGCACCGAAACGGATTTCGTGATCGCCGAAATCATGAATGTCGATATCGCAAGTCGTGGCACAGGACGTGCTGTAATAGTTGTCGCCGCCAAACTTGGTATAGAGATAGTCGAGCTTGAGGCGGAAGTGGTCGGTCAGGGCGTGTTCAACGCCACCACCGATGGTCCAGCCAAAGTGTGTGCCTTTGATGTTGTCAGGATCGGCGGCAATGATGCCGTCAAGATTGCCGTTGGCCCAGGCACCGCCTGCGGTGGCAAAAATCAAAGTGTTGTCGAGGGCAAGGCCCATGCGGGCCCGCAAGGTGGCAAGACTCGTCATGGAGAAGGCAAAATCGCCGCCGGGTTCTTCGTTGGTGGCGACATCGCCGGTCATGCCCCAGTCACCTTCCAGGCCGATGACGAACTGGTCAAATTGGTGGTTGTAGCCGCCGAGCAACCCGCCCTTGTAGCCGCAACCGGACATTTCCCAGTCCTGCGGGCCGCTGTTGTCGGTCAATTCGCCGTCAATGCAGGTGGCGCCGATCCAGCCGCCGACATAGAGGCCAGACCAATCATAAGTTGCCTGGCGAAGCTCCTCAACAGGTGGCTCAAGATCCGCCGCGAGGGCAGATGCTGCCGGAAGCATGGCCGCGGTGGTCAAAGACAGTGCAAAAAGAAGCTTTCTCATGTGGGTACCCAGTACTTTGTTGAAGTTTCCGGTCCCAAAATGACTTGTTAACGTTAATGCCAAGTTAATGAAAACCGCCGAAGCACAGGGTTTTTGGTTAAAAGTGTTAACCTTGACCGGGCTTTCGCCCCATGCAATTCAGGCCCCGCAACCGAAATCGCCTACCCGGATTCGTGTACGGGAGTGGGCAGGAGGACCAGATGATCGAGATCACATTTCCCGATGGTGCAACGCGCGCCTTTGAAGCCGGGACAACAGCGGGGCAGGTTGCCGCCGCCATTTCCAAATCACTGGAGAAAAAGGCTGTCGCCGCTGTCATCAATGGGGTGCTCTCAGACCTTTCCGATCCGCTGACGGCAAACGCAAAACTGGAAATTGTGGTGCGCGATGATCCTCGTTCCCTCGAACTCATTCGCCACGACGCCGCCCATGTGCTGGCTGAAGCGGTGCAGGAATTATTCCCGGGCACGCAAGTCACTATCGGCCCAGTGATCGAGAACGGCTTCTACTATGACTTCCAGCGCAACGAGCCGTTTACGCCGGCCGACTTCCCGGCAATCGAGAAGAAGATGCGGGAGATCATCCAGCGCGACAAGCCCTTCACCAAATCAGTGAAGTCGCGCGAGGCCGCCAAGGACTTCTTCCGGGCCAAGGGTGAAATGTTCAAGGTGGAATTGGTCGATGCCATTCCCGGCAACGAAGACATAAAGTTCTATGACCAAGGCGGCTGGATTGATCTTTGCCGCGGTCCCCACATGCCATCGACGGGCCGCATCGGCTCGGCTTTCAAGCTGATGAAGGTTGCGGGTGCCTATTGGCGGGGCGATTCCACCAAGCAGATGCTGACGCGCATCTATGGCACGGCTTTCGCCAACGACAAGGATTTGCAGACCTATACGACGGCACTTGAAGAAGCCGAAAAGCGCGACCACCGCAAATTGGGCCGCGAGATGGACCTCTTCCATTTCCAGGAGGAGGGACCGGGCGTTGTATTCTGGCATGCCAAGGGCTGGGCCATGTTCCAGCAAGTGATCGCCTATATGCGGCGTCGCCTCGACAAGCATGGCTATGATGAAGTGAACGCGCCGCAATTGCTCGACAAGAGCCTTTGGGAAACCTCTGGCCATTGGGGCTTTTACCAGGAGAACATGTTCGCGGCGAAATCGGCCTATGCTTTCATGAACCCGAAGGACGAGAATGCGGACCAACGGGTGTTTGCGCTGAAGCCCATGAACTGCCCGGGCCATGTGCAGATTTTCAAGCATGGTCTCAAGAGTTACCGCGACCTTCCGGTGCGCATGGCGGAATTCGGCGCGGTACACCGCTATGAGCCGTCGGGCGCCTTGCACGGCCTCATGCGGGTGCGCGGTTTCACGCAGGATGACGCCCATATTTTCTGCACCGAAGAACAGCTTGAGGACGAGTGCCTGCGCATTAATGACCTGATGATGGTGGTCTATCGTGACTTCGGCTTCGAGGAAGTCGTGGTGAAGCTGGCAACGCGACCGGAAAAGCGCGTCGGCACCGATGCCATGTGGGACCACGCCGAAGGTATTTTGAAAAAAGTGCTGGTGAAAATGGCCGCTGATTCCGGTGGCCGCATCAAGACCGGCATTAACGAAGGTGAGGGCACGTTCTATGGCCCGAAGTTTGAATATACCTTGCGTGATGCTATCGGCCGGGAATGGCAATGCGGCACCACGCAAGTTGACTTCAACCTGCCGGAACGGTTTGGCGCATTCTATATCGCTGCCGATGGCGAGAAGCGGCAGCCTGTGATGGTGCATCGGGCCATCGTCGGCTCGCTGGAGCGCTGGCTGGGCATTGCCATTGAAAACTATGCCGGGCATTTTCCGCTGTGGATTGCGCCAAAGCAGGTTGTGGTCTGCACCATCACGTCGGACGCTGATGCCTACGCTGCGGAAGTGGGCAAAATCCTGAAGGATGCCGGACTTCGTGTTGATGTCGATACGCGCAACGAAAAAATCAACTACAAAGTCCGCGAACATTCGGTTGTGAAAGTGCCGGTGATCCTCGTGGTGGGAAAGCGCGAGATGGACGAGCGCTCGGTCAACGTGCGGCGCCTGGGTTCACAGGACCAGAAGGCCATGAGTTTGACGGATGCACTGGCGGCACTGAAGGACGAGGCAACGCCACCGGATTTAAGGTAGGTACTTTGGCCAGACAGGCATGACCTTTGCTGCTACTCATTCAGCCACGGCCTGAAAGGATAACTGCAATGTCAGTTGATAGAAGAACTCAGCGAGTACCGATGTATAAAACGGTCGCCACAACCATGAATCATTTGCATCTCACCAGAAATTTGATGCGAATCCGCGGGAGGCACGGGGGAACGGCAACGCTAACCGGTGACGCATTTTGCGACGTTGGCGATGTGATTGCCGAAAAGTGGCAATGGGCAAATGAAGTTTCTATGGAAACTGGGAAATATCCCGACCAAGAGATTTTAAGATTTCTTGGCACAATTGAAATGGAAACGGCCCATTAGTTTACTTCGACCACTATTTGATCGAGGTGGCTCCCCGCCAGTATTGTAGAGTGGGTTTCGTCATGGCGTGAACTGCCAATCTCCCACATCGTCTTTCATGCAAGCCCGTGGCATTGCAAGGCAATGGCGGAGGTGCGCGACACTGAACCCAACTTTGGTTTCGTGCGGGATTTCGAGAAAGCTGGATTCCGGATCGCGCCCCGCACTTGCGTTGCAAGTGCTAGGCTTGTCCGGAATGACGGGCTTAACCAGCTATTGCGAGCACGGTTCTCAGGACCAAAAGGTGGTGAGCGCGATACAGAATGACGAAAGATTTGTGATGTGTTTAAACTGACTTGACGATGCGAACGTAGCAATTCCATGACCAAACACATCATCATCGGAACGAGCGGCATCGGCGGGGCGATTGCCCGACGTTTGCACGACAAAGGCATCGACCTGTATCTGATTTCGCGGGATGCCAGCAAACTCGCGACCTTGGCAAACGAACTTTCGGTCAGCCATGCGGTTGCCGACGTGACTGATGCTGATGGTTTGCAAAAAGCAATTGTCGCAGCGGGGCCGGAAATTGACGGACTCGCCTATTGCGTGGGCACGATCAACCTGAAACCTGCCCACCGCACAGTCGATGCTGATGTGCTGAAGGACTTTGAAGTCAACGCACTTGGCGCATTGCGGGCCGTCAAGGCGGCGTTGCCGGCGTTGAAGGCATCGAAGCAAGCGACCGCTTCCTTTCTTTTGTTCT
>JANNFZ010000063.1:0-3203 GCA_031380375.1 Hyphomicrobiales bacterium | reverse complement strand
GGGTGTTGGACAGGCTGCGCCCAAGAGTGACGGCAACCTGTTTTTCCAGGCCTTTGTGGTGACCATGACCAATCCAAAGGTCCTCGTTCTTTTCGGCATGATGATCCCGCCTTTCATGAGCCGCAGCGGCAATCCGACACTTGAGGTGATGTTGCTCGGCGGCACTTTCGTTGCCATCGCCGCTGTGACCGATTCATCCTACGCGCTGCTGGCGGGCCGGGCCGGAAACTGGCTGTCGCGCTCGCGCATCCGCACCATCGAAGTGACGAGCGGAGTTCTGCTGGCCTCAGGTGGTATTTGGATGGCACTCCGGGGAAAATAGCCCGTTTCAGCTGCGCCACAACGCCGTGCGGCCAAGCATCCGCTGGACAGCACCAGTACAGGCCAGAAGCGGTATCACCATCATGACCGTTGCCGCTGAAAAACGCGACCATTCCTCGCCCTCGGCTGACGCTTGCGCTTCCTTCATCGACATTTGCCCGACCATCCAGGGTGTCAGGGTCATGGCCTTGTCGGTCGCAAGACTGATGGCGAAGAGATATTCATTCCATGACAGGAGAAAGACGAGGAAGGCCACGATCGCAAGACTTCCTGCCGCCATGGGCACAACAATCTGACGCAGGATCATGAGGTGGGATGCGCCCTCCAGCGTGGCTGCTTCTTCCGGATCGCCTGCCCGGCTGCCGAGGACCGGGCGCAACAGCCACACGGCGACGGGGAGATTGGCCGCGGCATGGACGATGATCAGCAGCGTCCAGGTGTCCAGAAGCCCCGCATGATAAGCCATCACATAGATGGGGACAACAAGAACGACCGGCGGAATGATGCGCGTGCAGAGCGCCGCGACGATGATGTGGTTTGAAATTTTCGCCTGCCACCAGGATGTGCTGTGAAAGCGGGTCACGCCATAAAGCAGCAGCGTGGCCGCAGTGACGGCGAGAAACGTGGAGCAAACGCCGATGACCGCCGAATTTGCATAACGCGCCAAAAGGTTTTCATTGTAGTCCAGCAATATGAACCGCCACGCGTCGAGCTGCGGCGTGAAATCGATGAATGGCAAATAGGTCGAATGACCGGCGATGGCGTCGTTGGATTTGAAAGACGTGATGGCGACCCAATAAATTGGGAAAAGGCAGATGGCGGCCCAAAGTGACAGGAACCCAAAGCGCACTGTGCGGGCAATGGTCGGCATTTTCGTCAACCCAATGCATCCTTCAACCGGTAGTACAACATTGCGGCTGCCAGCAATGGCGTGCGGACCGGGCCGCCGGGAAACGGGATGTGCTTGAAGCGCGAAAGAAGATCGAAGCGCTCGGCGGTGCCACGGATGGCGTCCGAGATTAGCCTTCCATACATTTGTGCCAATGCCACGCCCTGGCCTGAATAGCCGTGCGCGTAATAAGTGTTTGGCGAAAGTCGGCCGCAATCGGGAATGCGGTTTGAGGTGATGGCGATGGAGCCGCCCCAGGCGTGGTCGATCTTCACGTCGGAAAGCTGCGGGAACACTTTCACCAGACGGGGCCGCATATAGGCGGCGAGATCCTTAGGTTCCAAAGTCGAATAGCTGGCGCGGCCCCCGAAGAGCAGGCGGTGATCGGCGGTGCGGCGGAAATAATCGACGATGAAATTGGTGTCGGCAACGGCTTCGTTGTCCAAAATGAGCGCCCGCGCCCGCGCTTCGCCCAGGGGTTCCGTGGTGATGATGTAGCTGGTGACCGGCATGATGCGGCCATAGAGGGCTTTCACGGTTCGGCCCAGATAGGCATTGCCGCCGATGACCATGAATTTCGCCGTGACCTTGCCTTGTGCCGTGCGCGCCCAAGGTGCGGCACCTGTGTCGAGATCGATGACCTTGGAGTTTTCATGGATGATGGCACCAGCCTTGACCGCGGCACTGGCCAGGCCATTGAGATAATTCAAGGTGTGAAAATGCCCGGCGCGGGGTTCGCGCATGGCCCCGTGATAAATAGTGCTGCCGAGTTTGGCTTCGAGTTCTTTTTTGGTCAGAACGGTGCAGCCGGAATAACCAAGCTTGTCATATTCCTCGACATCGCGCTGCAAGCCATCAAACTGCGACGGCTTGGGAATGCAGTGGAGATAGCCCCAGGCGAGATCACAATCGATCTTGTGGGCTTCAATGCGTTGTTCGATCAGACGCTTGGCATCTTCGGCGATAGCAAAGCATTTTCCGGCATCTTGCCTGTTCATTTGCATTTCAAGCCGGGCCTGGCCAGGCGAGAAGCCCGTGCAAATCTGTCCGCCGTTGCGACCCGATGCACCACATCCGATCCGGCCTGCCTCCACCACGACAACCTTGTAGCCCGCTGTCGCCAGTTCCAATGCTGCCGACAGGCCCGTGAAACCGCCGCCAATCACCACCACATCGGCGGCTGCATCACCTGTGAGGCCAGCATATTGCGGCGCGGCGCGGGCCGTGGCCTGATAGTAGCTTTGTGCAACAAGGGATTGTCTCATGCTTTCAATAACCTCCGGACCCCCTTCCGGCGCGGCCTGAAACAGGGCTAATATCGTCCATAATTCAATACCATAGAGCAACCTGACTTTTGCTGGAAACAGCAAAAGTCAGATAAGTTGCTCGGAAATCACTATCTTTGTGCGTAATCTGATCGCCAAGACGAATATGTCTTGGCGCATTACGCACGAGCAGGAAACCATGAGCCACGCGAAGTTTGAGGAATATGTCCAGTCCCGCCGGATCAGCGAGGTGGAATGCCTGGTCGCTGACATGTCAGGCACGGCGCGGGGCAAAATCCTGCCGCCCAAGAAATTCCTGAAAGGGCAGCGTTCGCGGGGTCTGCGCATTCCGGAGGAAGTGTTCACGCTCACCATCAACGGCCGCTACACCCCCGACACGGCGGCCGTCAGCGACAGCGCCATCGACATCTACATGGAGCCCGATGCCGATACCACGCGTTTCGTGCCGTGGTATAACGAGCCAACCGCCCAGGTCATCTGCGATGCGTTTCATCTCAATGACGAGCCCGTCGAAATCGCCCCACGCCATGTCCTGAAACGGGTGCTCGCTCTTTACAAGGCCAAGGGCTGGCGTCCCATCGTGGCGCCTGAACTGGAATTCTATCTCTGCAAAAAAAATCTGGACCCCGACTATCCGCTTGAAGCCGCCATCGGCCGTTCGGGCCGCAAGGAGTCGGGTGGCCAAGCCTATGGCATTGATGCCGCCA
>JANNFZ010000058.1:0-3702 GCA_031380375.1 Hyphomicrobiales bacterium | reverse complement strand
GAGCGTGTCATCCAGGCGATCTCGACGGGTCAAATCCAGGCTTCGGGAATGGTTCAATCATAGATGTGAATAGCCCGCCAAAAGTCATTTCGGCAACACTTCAGCGTGATTGTGGTTTTTGGGCTTATATCATTCGCTTTAATGAAGATTTAACGAGCGCACCACAGATTAACTTCAACATATCTGCACTTTGGGGCCTTTTTTTTTTTGTCGGAATCGCACTTTTCCGGTTGGGTGTGTGGTTGCCCCCACCAAAAATTGGGGCAACGTTGGGGGGTGGGGTAGCTGCTTATCACCCCGCCATGCGAAAACTGAAATCACGCCCCACCCCTTAGTCCCCTCCCCAAAAATTGGGGAGGGGTGAGAGTTCGGGCGTTTCACTCTTCTCAAAAATTTGGGAGGGGTGAGAGATTTGGCTTTCATCTTGACCTCACCCCTACCCGCTTTGCGGGGAGGGGCCAGGGGTGGGGTACTGTGGTCAAATCTTCTTCAGCCCCGCTTCAATCTGCGCGCGGCGGGATTCGAGGAAGGGTGGCAGGGAGAGTGTTTCACCCAGTTTGTCCATGGCTTCGTCGGCCTGGAAACCCGGACCGTCGGTGGCGATCTCGAAGAGAATGCCATTGGGTTCGCGGAAATACAGGCTCTTGAACCAGTAGCGGTCCACAGGTCCGGAATTGGCGATGCGCATGTCCTTCAGGCGTTGCGTCCAGGCGTCATAGTCGGCGAGCGGAATGTTGAAGGCCACATGATGCACACCACCGGCTCCCAAGTGATGGGCATCGAGCCGCTTGTCTTCAGTCACATGGATTTCAGCCACCGGGCCGATTGCGTCCATGCCGTAAATATGCGTGTTGCCGTGTTGCGCTTTCTTTTCCATACCCATGACATGGGTGAGCACACGTTCAGTGCTTGACAGTTCAGGTACGCTCAGGGTGATGGGACCAAGCCCGTGAATCTGGTGTTCGGCGGGAACAGTGCTTTTCTCCCAAAGTTCGAAGGGTGTTGCACTCTCATCTTCGACGAAGCTCAAGCGCTGGCCTTCAAAATCCTCGAACTCCAATGTCACGCGACCGAGCTTGTCGGAGGGAGCGGTGAAGCTAACGCCATTCGCCTTGAGGCGATCAGCCCAATACGAGAATGCCTTGTCGCCCTTGACGCGGAAACCGGTGCGGGCCACAGAATGCGTGCCGCGGCGCTCGCGTGCCGCCGGCCAATCAAAGAAGGTGATGTCGGTGCCCGGCGAGCCTTTGCCATCGGCATAAAACAGGTGATAGGCGCTTGTGTCGTCCTGGTTCACGGTTTTCTTGACCATGCGCAGGCCCAACACGGCAGTGTAGAAAACATGGTTCTTCGGTGCGTCAGCTGTGACGGCGGTCAAGTGGTGAAAGCCTTTGAGTTTCATGTGGGGTTCTCCGCGCCCGCAAGAAAACGGGTGATCTCAGTTAAATCGGGTTGGGTGAGGCCGTGGCCTGTGGGAAAGGTTTTATGTTCCACACTTGCGCCGGATTTTTGCAAATGGACGGCGAGACGTGATGCTTCTGTCAGGGGGATCATCTGGTCATTCTGGCCGGAGAGCAGCAGAACTCTCGTGGCAGGCAATGTGACGGCGGGCAATTGCTTGAACGGGGCCATGGCGCGCAACAACACCGCCCCCGCAAAGATGTCGGGGTAAAGCAGCAAAAGCGCTGCCGCGATATTGGCACCATTGGAATAACCAAGGGCCACGGGTGCGGCGAGACCATAGGCCTGGCGCGCGTCGGTGATGAAGGTCGCAAGCTCGGCACTGCGTTTCCTGATGTCATCCTCGTCGAGCAGGCCTTCGGCAAAGCGCCGGAAAAACCTGGGCATGCCATTTTCCAGAACCTGCCCGCGCGGTGACAGAAGGGCCCGGCCCGGTGCCACGGCTTCACCAAGGCCAATCAAATCATGTTCATTGCCGCCCGTGCCATGCAGCAACAAGAGCGGCGGCAGGGAAGCGTCGCCCGGCTTGTACAAATGCTTGAATGAGGTCTCGAATGCCATGCCCGCCAGATAGGCGGTCACGAATTGAAATTCAAGTTGTTACATATTTGTAATGGGATCGGGCTGGCCATAGACAAAGCCCGTGCCGTCGAGCTGGTAGATGTCGGGACGGAAGCTGACACGGCCGTCGCTGGTTGCCCAGGCCGTCAGATACATAAAGCGCACGTCAATGCCACTCTGCACCGGAACAACATAGGTCTGCTCGCTGGCGGTGATCATCTCGAATTGCGCTTCGTCGAAACCATCCTGGCCCGCCAGGATCCAGTCAATGAAGGTGCGGACCTGATCGACGCGCACACAACCCGAGCTTTCATAGCGGGCATTGATGGCAAAGAGTTCCCGGTGCGGCGTGTCATGCATATAGACCATGTGCTTGTTGGCGAAGTTGACCTTCACCGTGGCCAGTGAATTGTGTTCGCCGGGGTCCTGCCGGAAATGGAAGCGGTCGGCCGGTGTTGAGAACCAGTCGATGAGGCGGGGATCAACTTCCGGTCCGCCCACGCCATCGAAAACCCGGATGTGCAATTGGTCGAGATAGCCAGGGTCCTCGAGGAATTTCGGGATGAGATCGCGCTCGACGATCGACGCTGGCGCATTCCAGAAGGGATTGAAGGTAACGTCCGTGACTTTGCTGGCAAGGGTCGGCGTTGGCCGTTCAAGTTTGCCGGCGACCACATTGTGGCGGGCATAGACATTGCCGTCTTCCACGGTTTCAAGCTGCACCGCAGGAATGTTGACGAGAATGTTGCGGGGACCAAGGCCTTCGGCGTAGGCCGCAACGCGGGTTGAATTCTCGATCAACATGGACAGGCGCTGTTCGGCGGGCGCATTGAGCGCCCGCAAGGTGCGGGCATCGACCTTGCCGGAACGGTAGATGCCGTGGTTGTACTGGAAAGCCCGCAGCGCCTTGGCCAACTCTTCGTCAAACTGGTCAGGGGCCGCGCTGCCAAGGGACTCAAGCTCAAGATAGCCCTCGCGCACCATGCGTTCACGCAAACGCAGCACATTGCGGGACTTCGCGCCCTTTTCATATTTAGTGTTGGCGAGTTGGCTCCAGCCGCCCTGGGCGACAATCTCGTCATACATGGCGATGGCCGCCTGCATCGCCTCGCCGGAGGCTTGGCCGACCATGGCCGCTTCATTGCGGCTGACGACAACTTCGGTTTTGGTGGCGAGCTTGCCTTGCAGCTGGGTATTGCCTGCCGCAGCCGGAAGGCTGGACGTCTGCTGGGCCGCTGCATGGGCCGGGACCGCCACCGCAGCCGCAAGACCGGACAGAAAAACACGGCGGTTCAAGGCATTGAGATTCAAGAGTTGCACTCGCTGGGCAGAAACAGACAGATCGGAGACTCAAGCAAGATGGTAAACCATGTCTTAAGAACCCCTAATCACCGCGCTTTATTATCACGCCACGGCAAAATTGTGATCGTGCTCCAGCGGCACTTCCATCATGTCCTCGGGCTTGCGCCTGATGATCACGACGCGCTGCGTGGCTGGTTCCGCCGTGGCTAACGTTTCAGAAACGGCTGGCACCGGCAATTCTTCGGACACAGGCGCTTCGGTTGCTGCCTGGATTTCCGCAGGTATAGCCGTTGTCCGCTGAATAACCAGCTTGGCACCACGCGCCACTTCACCCTCCGGTTTCTTGATTGACGGGGCAAGGCCCACGGGTTTTGCCGC
>JANNFZ010000551.1:0-19828 GCA_031380375.1 Hyphomicrobiales bacterium | reverse complement strand
CGAAAGCTTCCTGAAACTGAAAGCCGTGACGGGCGACAGCCGTGCCGCGTGGTCCGACATCAAATTCGGCATCACCGGATTGGACGGAACGCGCAAGGTTGTCGAAGGACGTTGCAGCCAGGCGGGGCAAATTCTGCGCTATCGCGCCACGCCCCTGCCCGACGGCAATGCGCTTCTGGCCTTCTCCGACATCTCCGACAGCGTGCGCGCCGAACAGGCGTTGCGTGACCGCACCGAAGCCCTTGAAGCCGCAGACCGCTTGAAGACCACCTTCCTCGCCAATATTTCCTATGAGATCCGCACCCCCTTGACCAGCATCGGCGGCTTTGCCGAAGGGCTTGATCTTGGCATCGCCGGCGAGCTCACCGCAAAGCAGCGCGAATACATCCTCGATATCCGCCGCTCATCCGATGATCTCGCCGCCATCATTGATGCCATCATCGACCTGTCAGCCATTGATGCCGGTGCCATGGAATTGAAATTGGCGAAACTCGCGGTTGATGCGGTGATGCAAGGGGCGACATCACGGGTGCTGGCCGCCCTCGAGCGCCGCAACCAGACCATTGCCATCGAAGTTGCCGACGATGTGCCCGAGATCATTGGCGACGGCCCGCGCCTTGAAAAAGTCCTGGCCCATCTCCTCGCCAATGCCAGCGGCTTTTCCGGCACTGGTGCAAGGATCACCATGGGGGCACGGCGGGCTGGCCACGAGGTCCAGCTCTACGTCGCTGATACCGGGCGCGGCATGGATGTGGAATTCCAGACCAAGGCCTTCGAGCGTTTCCAATCCAAGTCATCGCCGGGCAGCCACCGGGGTCCGGGCCTTGGCCTCTCAATCGTCAAGAGCTTCATCGAGTTGCACGGTGGCAAGGTCTCGCTGATTTCCAAACCGGGCGTCGGCACCACCGTGGTCTGCACCTTGCCCATTGCCGGGCCGCAGCGTGGCGAACAGGCAGCGGCCTGAGACAATGAAAACCGAGCAGCGGCAAAGCCATTCCGCCCTGGACACCGAGGCGCTGGCCCGGGAACTGTCACTGTGGGCGAGGCCCGGAATGGCAATCCTTTTGCAAGGCGAACTGGGGGCCGGCAAATCAACCTTTGCCCGGGCCTTCATCCGGGCGCTCGCGGCAAATGATGAACTCGATGTGCCATGCCCCACCTTCACGCTGCTGCAGGGCTATGACGAAACCCGAATTCCGGCCTTTCATGCCGATCTCTACCGGCTGGAGCGTAGCCAGGACATTGCCGAACTTGGATTGGCCGAACTGTTGGCAAGCCATGTGGGCCTCATTGAATGGGCCGAGCGCCTGCCCGGCGAACCCGGGCCTGATGTGCTCACGGTCACCCTCAGCGGAACAGGCAATGAGCGCCGCATCACGCTGGAAGCCAGGGGGCAATGGCAACAGGCACTGACCCGCAACAAGGCCATCGGCGCATTTGCGGGCAGCGGCGGCGTCCGCCACTTTCTCGAAGGTGATGCCTCGGCGAGGCGCTATGAATGGCTGGCCACGGACGATGGCCGTATGCCCCTCATCATGGACATGCCGACAAGGCCCGATGGGCCTGTGGTCAAGGACGGCTTGCCCTACAGCGCCATCGCCCATCTGGCGGAAGGCCTGCGTTCGGTGATCGCCATCAACACGCAACTGTCCAGTTTAGGCTACAGCGCACCGCGCATCTGGAAATATGATCTGGGTGCAGGCCTCGCTCTCATCGAAAACCTCGGCAGCAAAGTCTTCGGCAAAATGCTGCTGGCAGGCGAGGACATGGAAGAACCCATGCTCGCGGCTGCCGAACTTCTTGCCGACATGGCGACCAAGTCCTGGCCGGAAACCGTGACCAGTCCGGAACTCGGACGCTTCACGCTGCCGCCCTATGACGAACAAGCGCAATTGATCGAGGTTGACCTGCTGCCGTCATGGTATTGGCCCCACAGGCACAACAGACCACCGCCTGAATCTGCGGTTCGTGACTTTGCCGCCGTGTGGCGGAACATCCTGCCGCTTGCCATCCAGCCAAAGCCGCAATGGGTGATGCGCGATTTTCATTCGCCCAATCTCATCTGGCTGCCGGACCGCGAGGGCGTGAAACGCGTTGGCTTGATCGACACGCAAGATGCGGTGCTGGGCCATGGCGCCTATGACCTCGCCTCGCTCGTCCAGGACGCCCGCGTTGACATTCCGCAACGCCTGGCGGCACGAACTCTTGGCCACTATCTGGCGCGGCGAAAAACCGGCCCCGGATTTTCCGAAAGCGATTTTCTGAACGCCTATGCCGTGCTCGGTGCCCAGCGGGCCACCAAGATTCTCGGCATTTTCGCCAGGCTTTCAAAACGCGACGGCAAGCATGGCTATCTCCGGCACATGCCGCGCGTCGCAAGAAACCTCGCACAGAACCTCGAACATCCAGCCCTTGCGGAATTGAAAAACTGGTACGTCACGCATCTCCCGGATATTCTGGAGTTGAAGTCATGATGCTTGGCTCCCACGCCATGGTGCTGGCAGCAGGCTTCGGCCAGCGCATGCGGCCCTTGTCTGATCGCACACCAAAGCCCTTGATCAAGGTGGCGGGCCAACCCCTGATCGCCCATGTTTTCGACCGCTTGCGCGAAGCAGATGTAAAAAAGGCCGTGGTCAACGCCCACTATCTCGCCGACCAGATTATCGACTGGACAAAAACCGTCTCATCCCCTGCGACGGAAATTGCCGATGAGCGCGATATGCTGCTCGATACCGGTGGCGGCATCAACAGGGCATTGCCGAGACTTGGCACTGAACCTTTCTTTGTCATGAACAGTGACAGTTTCTGGATCGATGCGGGAACACCGGCCTTGCAGCGCCTGCGGCAGGGCTGGCGCGACGTTGACATGGATTGCCTGTTGCTGCTCTGCGATCCCACCCGCACCACGGGCTATGATGGTCCCGGCGATTTTGTGCTTGATGAGGAAGGCCGCCTGATCCGCAGAAAGCACGCAGCACCGGGGCAATTGGCGCTCGCCTATATCGGCGGCTATCTTGTTCATCCCCGGCTTTTTGCCGACGCACCTGCGGGTGCTTTCTCGATGAATTTTCTCTGGGACCGGGCCATTGCCAAGCGTCGCCTGTTCGGCCTTGCCCATCAGGGTCATTGGCTTCATGTTGGAACGCCTGAAGCCATAGCCAAAGCTGAAGGCTGGCTCGCGGAACACTGAACCCCATGACCGCCATGACGACCACGCCACACGTCTGGACCTCAGGCCCGCAATTGCTGAATGTCCTGGCAGGGCGCGTGTTGCAGGGCTTTCCGGTCGAAGACGCAATAATTCCACTGGCCCGCTGGACCATCCTCGTGCCGACGCGCCGTGCCCGGCGGACATTGGAACACAAGCTCTTCCAGCTCTCGGGCAAGAACGGCCTGGTATTGCCGGCGATCCGCCCCATCGGCGACGTGGCCGAGGATGATGATGAAGAGCGCGATACCGGAACCTTGAGCAAGGCGGGGCAGATTTTCTTCCTTTTGCAGTTGATTGATCAGTGGGCGGATGAAAATCCGCAATTGGTGCTTGCCCGTGACATCAGCGCATCACCGGCCCAGGGGTTTGGCCTTGCGACCAGCCTGTCGGAACTTTTCGACAAGCTCGAAACCGAGGAAGTCGAACTTGTGCTGGGAGAGGAATTCTTCGGGTTGGATCTTGCAGGCCACAGGGAAGCCATCACCAGTCTCCTCGCCCTCGTCAAAGAGCGCATTCCACAACTGATGATCGCCCAGGGTTTGCAAAGCCGGGCCCGCCAGCGCAACGCCGAAATCCGCAAAGTGGCGGCGCGCATCGCCGAAGGCGGCTTTGCAGGCCCGGTCATTGCCGCAGGCTCGACCGGCAGCAATCCCGCAACACGGGCCCTGTTGAAAGCCATCGCCCATCACCCGCAAGGGGCGGTGATCCTGCCGGGTCTCGACAAGAACCTTGATGATGAAGCCTGGGACGTCGCAGGACCCGAACACCCGCAATATGTGATGAAGCTGCTGCTTGCCGATCTGGGGCTCGGTCGCCGTGACGTCAGGGACTTCGACACCGGGGCAACGGCCCGCACGCAACTCGTGTCGGAAGTGATGCGTCCCGCCGCCACCACCGAGAAATGGCGCGGGCGCTTGCAGGCGGCAACCTGGACAGTCTCTGAGGCTTCTGCCGGCCTCACACTTCTGGAGGCGCCGGACCGCCATCTTGAAGCCCGGGCCATTGCCGTTGCCTTTCGCGAGTTGCTCGAACACCCAGGCGGAACCGCCGCCCTGGTGACACCCGACCGCGATCTCGCCGCCCGCGTGGCCGCTGAGCTTGGTCGCTTTGGTGTCACGATCGACGATTCCGCAGGCCGCCCCTTGGCCGACACGGGCCGCGCCCTGTTGCTCATCAATCTGGTGGACTGCATTATCGAAGAATATTCCCCACAGAGCCTTGCGTCCCTGCTTGCCCATCCTGCCTTGACGCTGGGACTCGAACCCCAAGTGGCGCGAAGACTGGCGCGGCAATTTGAATTGGCGTTCCTCCGCACCGATTTGCCCCTGGGTGATCCATCCGGCTTTGCGTCAGGATCTGCGAAACTGCGTGATGTGATCCGCTCCGATGCCCACGCCCATCCCTTTTTGCGCAGCATGGAAGATGCGGATTGGGACGCCCTTCAAGGCTTCACGATGCGCTTTGCCGCTGCCCTTCGCCCGCTCGGCGAAATGGCTTTGCGTCCCTTCGGCGATCATATCACAACGATGGAAACCGCCCTTGCAAGTCTGGCGGGCGATGCGACGGCGAACGACAACGACCAACGCCTGATGGATGTGTTGGAGGCGTTGCGCCACGACGGTGCCAGGCATCCCCACGGCAATCTCCGCCGTGCCCTGGTGGCGTTCACCTGGGCACTGCGCCAGGAAAAAACGCGGCCTGTTGCCAGCGACAATCCGCGCCTCACCATCTATGGCCTGCCGGAGGCCCGCATGATGGAGGCAGACCTGGTGGTCTTGGGTGGCCTCAATGAAACCATTTGGCCCCCGACGACTGATCCCGGTCCCTGGGTCAACCGCAGCATGGCGGCGAAACTCAATTTGCAGGCGCCAGAGCGCGACATCGGCATCACCGCCCATGATTTTGCCCAAGGCCTTGGCCACCCCAATGTCATCGTCACCTGGTCAAAGCGCATCGGCACGGAACCTCGTATTGCCGCGCGCTGGGTGCTGCGGCTCCGCACTCTTCTGGAAATTCTGCGACAAGACCCGAAGATCCATCTGGATACCCGCTATTTGCAGCTTGCCAAGGCGCTTGACCAGCCACGCCAGTTCAATCCTGTTGCCATGCCTTACCCCAAGCCGGCGCTGCATTTGCGCCCCACGCGATTGAGCGTCAGCGACATCCGCAGCCTGCAGCGTGACCCTTACGCGCTTTACGCCCGCAAGATCCTGCGGCTCGAACCCTTGCCAAAACTGGGCGGCGACGCTGATCCCCGCCTGCGCGGTCAATTGTTTCATGGTTGCATTGGCCGCTGGCTGGAAGCAGGTGTGTTGACGCCGGAGGCGCTCTTGGCGGAAGGCAAAACCGTGTTCGGGGATTTTCTGGCCTTGCCCGCCGTGGCGCAATTCTGGTGGCCGCGCTTTAAGCGCATGGCGCTTGCCCTTGCCGAAATGGAAACCGCCAACCGGTCCTCGGTGGCGGAAACTTTCGTGGAAAGGAGCGGAAAGATTGCGCTCGACGTGAATGGCGTTGAACATTTCTTGACGGCCCGGGCCGACCGTATCGATATCCTGCGCGATGGCAGCTTGCGCATCATTGACTACAAGACAGGAGCGCCGCCGTCGCCCAAGGAAGTTGCGTCAGGGCTTGAGCCGCAACTGACACTGGAAGCGCTGATTGCACAACGCGGCGGCTTTGGAACCGACATGCCCGATGTCACCAGCGCACTTCTTTATGTCCGCATCAGCGGGCTGACGCCGCCTGTCAAGGAAATCGAAGCGCTTGCCCCCGGTGACATTGCGGCAACAGTCACTCAACATGCGGCCCGGCTTGTTTCGTTGTTGGCCGAATATCGCGATTCTGAAAAAGGCTATCTGCCACGCCGGGCCTTGCAGAAGGAAAACGACGCTTCTGACTTTGACCATCTCTCGCGCCACCGCGAATGGTCCATGGGTGGCACATGAGGCAAGTCCTCTCGCATCCCACCGACGAGCAGCGCAAGGCTGCCGCACCCCAGGTTTCGGTCTGGGTTGCCGCCAATGCCGGGGCTGGCAAGACCCATGTGCTGATTGACCGGGTGGTCAGGCTGCTGCTGGCTGGAGCAACGCCGCAATCCATTCTCTGTCTCACCTTTACGAAGGCGGCGGCGGCAGAAATGTCCAGGCGCCTCTTTGACCGCCTTGCGGGCTGGGCGACACTTGATGATGAAAGCTTGCGCCAGGACCTGGCCAGGATCGGCGAGGAAGTGGTGGCCGTCGGTGACCTGACACGGGCGCGGCAATTGTTTGCGCTGGCCATCGAAGCGCCGGGCGGCCTCAAGATCCAGACCATCCATGCCTTCTGCGAGCGCCTGCTGCATCTTTTTCCGGTGGAGGCAGGCCTCGCTCCCGGCTTTCGCGTCATGGATGACGGGCAGCGCGATGACCTGTTGGAGCAATGCTACAACAAGGTTCTGGCGGAAGGCGGCGCTGAAGGCTGGTCGCTGATTGATGAAGGCCAGGTGAGCGATGAAGACCGCCTCGTCACGCTGATAAAGGGTTTCATCGGCGGGGCCGCAAAGTTTCGTTTTGTGTTGAATGAAGAACTTTCACTTGCCGCCATCGACCTTCTGCTTGCCAATCATTTCGATCTCCTGAACCGCGAGGGGCTCGACCAGGTGATTGAAACTATTGACCGCACAATGCTGGCAAGGGCTGTCACAGTCATTGGAGAGGCAGAGGCATTCAAGGATTTTGCAACGGGTGCAATCCTTCGCCTCGCGCTGAGCGCAGACGCAGCAGTCAGCAGGAATGGCTGGATGAAGATGACGCTCACAAGCGGTGGCACCTTTCGCCAAGAAATTCTTAAAAAGCCAATTCGGGACGACAATCCGGATGTAGTTGCCTGGCTCAGCACGACACGGGCTTTGGTCTTTGCTGCTGCAAGTCGCGATGCCTTGCGGGCGAAAATTGCCGCGACGGTTCAACTCATCGCCTTCATGCGCAATTTGGCCCGGCACTATGCCGCGTCCAAGGCGACGCAGGGCCTCTATGATTTCGATGACCTGATTGTCCGCACGCAGAGCCTGTTGTCATCATCGACAGCGGCGCAATGGGTGCTCTACAAGCTGGACGCCGGGCTCGCCCATATCCTTGTCGATGAAGCCCAGGATACAAGCCCCGAACAATGGACCATCATTCATGCCCTGGCCGGGGAGTTCTTTGCCTGCAACGAAAAAAACCGCACGGTCTTCGCCGTCGGTGACATCAAGCAGTCGATCTACAGTTTCCAGGGTGCCGACACAAAGGAGTTTGGTGCTTCCCGGAACCAACTCAAACGCATGGCGAATGACGCGGGAAAGGAACTTCCGTCAGTGAAGCTCACTTCTTCCTATCGCAGTGTCAAAGAAATTCTCAAAACCGTTGACGTGGTCTTTGCCAAAGGTCGTGATGCCACCAAGGGATTGGGTGAGGAGGAAGCAGAGGGAACCGTTCACGAGACCACCCGCAAAAAACCTGACGACACCGGACGTTTCGAGTTCTGGCCCCTCGTGCAGCCTGAAGCCCGGGGCGACCCCGAACCCTGGACCGCCAGCGTTGACAGTCAGTCCGCCTCATCGCCCCGGCAACGCCTCGCGAAGTTTATCGCCGCGAAGATCAAAAGCTGGATTGGCCGACGGCACTTGACGGCCAAAAACCGCGCCGTGGCACCCGGTGACATTCTCGTGCTCTTCCAGTCGCGGAGCCCCTTGTTCGAGGCGCTCATCGCAGCGCTGCGCCATGAAAAAGTCGATGTGGCAGGGGCCGACCGCCTGACGCTCCATGAGAACATTGCTGTGCTCGATCTCATGGCGCTGGCGCAATTCGCCTTGCTGCCGGACGACGATCATGCGCTCGCCTGTCTGCTCAAAAGCCCGTTGGTGCCCGATGCCCTGGATGAGGACCAGCTTCTGGCGCTTGCCGCGGAACGGAAAGACAAGAGCCTGTGGCAACAGCTTCTGGCGTCTGGCCGGCACGCACCGGTGATCGCGATGCTGCAGGCGGCCATTGTTGATGCGACAGGGCTTGGGGCTTACGGATTTTTCGCCAAGGCGCTGAATACGGCGCGCCGCGCCATGGTGGAGCGCCTTGGACCCGAGGCGCTTGATGCCACGGATGTCATGCTCGACATGGCGCTGGAATTCGGGCGGCATGAGAATGCCAGCCTCGCCGCCTTCCTGCATTGGTTTGAAACTTCAACCCGCGACCACAAGCGCGAACTTGACCAATCCGGCGGCAGTGTCCGCCTCATGACGGTTCACGGCGCCAAGGGGCTCGATGCCGAGATTGTCATTCTCGCCGATGCTGCTGATTTTCGCCTGCACAGCGGACCGATCCTGCCGGTGCCGCTGGCCAATGGCACGCAACTGCCACTGTTCAATGTTAAGACCGATGTGGCGTGTCCCGAACTTGAAGCTCCCAAGGACACCGAGAAGCTGCGCTTGGGCGAGGAGCACAAGCGGCTTCTCTATGTCGCCATGACGAGGGCCCGCAATGAACTTTATGTTTGTGGGGCTGGCAATGACAGCAAGGACGGCAAGCGGCAAAACGCAGCAAAGGAAAGCTGGCATGCGATGATCGCCGATGCCATTGCCGCCGATCCGGAATTTGAAACCCGCGATGTCGAGATCGGCCATCCCGGAGGCCAGGCTTTGCGCCATGGCGAAGATGATGTGCCAGCAGCCACAGGCGGGGGTCACGCGCCAGAGCCGCAGGATGTGCCGCCATGGCTCGGCTCCTCGCCGCTGTCAGGCGACACCGGCCACCATGGCAGATTGGCCTCGGGCACCAACGGCACTTTTGACCATGCCGCCGCCCGCCGGGGCAGGGCCATTCACCGGTTGCTGGAAACCCTGCCCGGTGCGGCGGCAGCCGATGTGCCAAAGCTTGCCAAGCGCCAGGGTCTTGATGAAAAACTGGCCCACGACCTGTTCCACTTGGTGCAGGGCCCGGACCTTGCCCCCTTCTATGGACCCGGCAGCAGCGCTGAAACACCGATCATCGGCCGGATCGACAGGCTTGGCCTTGTCAGCGGCCGGGTCGACCGTTTTGCCGAAACACCAGAGGCGATTTACCTGCTCGATTACAAATCCGGGCGCCGGGACGCAGATCACCGGGACCAGATGGCGCTCTATGAGGCGGTCCTTTCGGCAGCCTATCCCGGGCGGAAAATCAGGGCTGCCCTGCTGTGGACGCACAGCCTCGACCTGCAATGGCTTGATCCACTGGATCTATCACGCGCTCTTGAAGGCTTGCGACAGAATAATTCCGGCCCCATGACTTGACCCTTAAGCATTGCACCCCTACCTCTGGGACAACCTGATTTGGAGTACTGACATGACCACCCAGAAAGTCACCGACGCCTCTTTCGATGCCGATGTCATCAAGTCCACAACCCCCGTGGTCGTGGACTTCTGGGCGGAATGGTGCGGCCCCTGCAAGATGATTGGTCCGTCGCTTGAGGAAATTGCTGTGACGCTTGGCCCCAAGGCCAAGATCGTCAAGATCAATGTCGACGAAAACCCCGGCACGCCGTCGAAATACGGGGTGCGCGGCATTCCCACCCTGATGGTGTTCAAGGACGGCAAGGTCGCCTCGACAAAAGTCGGCGCCGTTCCCAAGAGCCAGCTGCAAAGCTGGATCGAGCAGTCGATATAACACCGCGCCGCACCCGTCACCGCCGGGAATTTCGTCATTCCCGCGGAATCGGGAAACCAACTTCGAAAAGGCAAGTTGGATGCCCGTCTGCACGGGCATGACCGGTGGTGGGCGGTGCCAACAGAAGTCAGGTTGCTCTACTGACTCCAGGCTGGCGTTAGCCGTAACCACTCGTCCCAGGAAATATCGCGACCGGGGAAGGCCACCCGCCTGAATGGCCAATCACCTTTGAGCCAGTCCCGAAAGGCAAGGCCAATTCTCTCTTCAAGCCCGGAGGACAAGCGGTCCCCGCGCGCCCAATACCAAGCCACCGCATCGTACCCAAGGCGGTCGCTGGGATCAATGTAGCAACACCCCAAACACTCAGCTTCGTCAGATGCCATAACTGTATAGGCGAAGGAGCTGCGCAGCGTGAACTCACGTTGATGCCATCCGAGATCAATCAAATCCTCGGTTAACGTCAACCCGGCGGGCCAGGTTTTGCCGGGAGGCAGAATTCGCGGCAGTGTTTCCCGCGAAGCGATGACTGCATCATAGTCCTTGATCAAATCATCGACCGCAAGCATGCGCAAATGGAAGCCATCGCAAACCAGGCGTTCAGGAACGATAAAGTCTTTGGGCACAATGGGTCGCGGGTTCACAATGACATTCTCGGGCTTCAGGAGGAGAAGGTCAACTATCGCCTTGCCGTACCCGTCACCGCCGACATTGCCATTCCCTCCTCGGCGGACAGCACGTGGCCAGCGAGATAGAGAGAACCGCAAATCAAAATGCGTGCCGGCTTGATGCTTGCAGCGCGGGACACGGCATCGTTGATGCTGCCGGCCGTGGATGCATCACAACCCAGGCCGCTTACGATTTCTGCCAGTGTTTCAGATGGAATGGCATTGGGTTCATTGGGGATGGTGAGGGTGATCACCTGTGTCGCGAGCTTTGCCAATGGTGCGATGAATTGGTTGGCATCCTTGCTGTTGAGCATGCCCCAAATAAGAATCAGTAGCTTTGCATCACGCGCACCCATGTCACGCAGCGCGTATGAAAGAATTGCTCCGGCATCGGCATTGTGGCCGCCGTCAAGCCAGAGTTCACTGTTTCCATCAAGCAGACCTGACAAATGTCCTTTGCGCAGGCGTTGCAACCGCGCCGGCCATTGCGCGGCGGCAAGTCCTTGCGCGATCCCGGCTTCACTGATGCGGGAATCATTCAGTGCACGGATGATAGCAATGGCACATCCCGCATTGTCAATCTGGTGCCGGCCCTTGAGGGCAGGAAGCGGCAGGTCCAGCAATCCTTCGCTGTCCTGGAAAACCAGGCGACCATGCTGTTCAAAGGCGTCGAAGTCCTGCCGGGCGATGGTGAGCGGCACATTTTTTTCTGCGGCCAGTTCCTCGATTGCCGCGCGGGCGGCTTCCGGCAGGGGGCCGATGATGGCGGCAGCGCCCCTCTTCAAAATGCCGGCCTTCTCACGGGCGATCAACTCAATCGTGTCGCCAAGGTATTGCTGGTGGTCGAGGCCGATCGAAGTGATGCACGTCGCTACCGGATGGCCAATGACATTGGTGGCGTCAAGCCGACCACCAAGACCCACTTCGAGAATGAGATAGTCGGCGGGGGTGCGTGCAAACGCCAGGAACGCCGCCGCCGTGGTGATTTCAAAAAAAGTGATGTGCCCGGCACCATTGGCCGCTTCACATTCGGCGAGCAACGTAGAAAGTCCTGTTTCGGATATGAGTTCGCCAGCGACACGGATGCGCTCATGGAATTTCACCAAATGGGGCGAAGTGTAGCAATGAACCACAAGTCCGGCAGCTTCCAGCATGGCGCGTGTCATGGCCACGGTAGAGCCCTTGCCATTGGTGCCCGCCACATGAATGACCGGCGGCAGTTTTCGTTCCGGGTGATTGAGCCTGGCCAAGAGCCGCTCCATGCGGCCAAGCGACAGGTCAATGATTTTGGGATGAAGCGCCAGAAGCCGCGTCAGGATGGCGTCACTGACCGCCATGTGTCAGGCCAAGAGAAGCGCGTTTCGCGTCAGCGATGGCGGGGCATTCATGAGGATGCGGGCAATATTGCTGATCGTGCCCTTGATCTGGTGGCGATGCACCACCGCATCAACCATGCCATGGTCCTTCAGGTATTCCGAACGCTGGAAACCGGGCGGCAGTTTTTCACGGATGGTCTGCTCGATGACGCGCTGGCCGGCAAAGCCGATGAGCGCATTGGGTTCGGCAATCTGCACATCACCAAGCATGGCGTAGGAGGCCGTGACACCACCCGTCGTCGGATTGGTCAACACCACGATATAGGGCAGATTTTCGGCGCGCAATTCCTGCACGGCAATTGTGGTGCGCGGCAATTGCATGAGCGAGAGAATGCCCTCCTGCATGCGGGCACCACCTGATGCCACAAAAATCACACACGGGCATTTCTTCGCCACGGCCATGCGCATGGCGGTGATGATGGCTTCCCCTGCCGCCATGCCAAGCGAGCCGCCGATGAAGGACATGTCCTGCACCATCACGACCATGTCGAGACCCTCGACCTTGCCGAAGCCTGCATGGATTGAATCCTCGCCATTGCCCCGGGCTTTGGCCTCTTTCAGGCGGTCGGCATATTTGCGTTCATCGCGGAACTTCAAGGGATCAACCGGAACGGCGGGAAGGGCAATCGCCTCCCAGGTCTCGTCGTCGAAAACGGATTTCATGCGGGCGTCAGCCGGCATGCGGTGATGGTGGTTGGAGCCGGGGAACACAAACTGGTTGGCTTCCAAATCCCGGTAGAACACCATCTGGCCGGATTCAGGATCCTTGATCCACATGTTCTCCGGCGTTTCACGCTTCTGGCCAAGCAGAGAGCGGATCTTCGGGCGGACGAAATTCTTGATCCAGTTCATCTCAGGACCTTACACCCTTGCTGATCTTGCGGACAAGCGCATGGACGGCCTTCACGGTTTTGGGCGTTGCCCGGCCCGTGCGGGTCAATGTGTCGGCGATGGCTGACACCAGCGCTGAACCCACCACCACGCCATCGGCGTCACGGGCAATGGCCTTGGCCTGTTCGGCAGATTTCACACCAAAGCCCACGCAGATCGGCAGTTTTGTATGCTTGCGCAACCGCTTCACATTGGCTTTGACCGATTTGAGATCAGGGGCCTTGGTGCCGGTGATGCCGAGCACCGAGACATAATAAACAAAGCCCGAAGTGTTCTTGAACACCGCAGGTGCGCGGGCGTTGTCGGTTGTCGGTGTTGCGAGGCGGATGAAATTCAGCCCGGCCTTGATGGCGGGAAGGCAAAGTTCGTCATCCTCTTCCGGCGGCAGGTCAACGATGATCAGGCCGTCGGCTCCGGCCTTGATTGCATCCTTCAGGAATTTTGCAACCCCATAAACATAGATCGGATTGTAGTATCCCATGAGCACCACAGGTGTTGTGTCATCGGATTTCCGGAATTCGGAGAGAAGGGCAAGCGTCTTCTTGAGCGTCTGGCCGGATTTGAGGGCCCGCAATCCCGCCGCCTGGATGGCCGGGCCATCGGCCATGGGGTCCGTGAAGGGCATACCCATCTCGATTACATCGGCACCGGCTTTTGGCAGGCCCTGGATAATCTTGAGTGAGGTTTTGTAGTCAGGGTCACCCGCCGTCACGAAAGTGACGAGGGCGGCGCGGTCCTTCTGCTTCAGATCAGCAAACCTGGTGTCAATGCGGGTGGTCATTGTTCAGTCTTCTTGAAATTCTTCCGAACCTTGTTGGCGCATGTCAGATAACCGCACAACCTCAATTGTCTCATGGCTGTACCTGTAGATGAAAGCAAAGGGCGTGCGTGGGATGTTCAGTTTCCGCAGTTCCAGGTTCTCCACCTTCACGCCCAACATCGGATTATCCTGAAGCAGGCGCTCGGTGATGGCCAGGGCGGCAAAGGCCCTGCCCCGCCCCCCGGGAAATGTCTTGCGATAGTATAAGCGCCACCAGGCCACGTCACGCCGGGCCTCTCCAAGATAGATCAGCCTCATGCCTTGTAACCGGGAGGAAATATGTCTGGCTCCGGCGGAGGCAGTTCATTGTCGGTGTCCCATGATGCCATCCAGCGATGCATGGCTTCCTGTGATATGAACACGCCTTTGTCGGCCTCGGCAATTGCCGCTTCCATCTCACGTCTGAAATGGTCTGACGCATCCAGATAATGTTTCAGGGCGCGCTGAACGACAAACCCGGCAGAGCGGTTCTGCGCCTTGGCTTTCTTCTCGAGGCGTTTGCGGGTTTTGACATCAAGACGAATTGAAAACGGTGCAGTGGCCATGACATATGCTCCTCACCTACACTGTAGTACACTGTAGCACAGTGGTCAAATTTCGGTTCCGAGGATTTTGGCCACCGTAAAGATGTCCTTGTCGCCGCGGCCGCACATGTTCATGACCATCAGGTGGTCCTTCGGCAGTTTCGGTGCAAGTTTCATCACATGGGCAAGGGCGTGGGCGGGTTCAAGGGCGGGAATGATGCCTTCGAGCCGGCAACACAGCTGGAAGGCAGCGAGCGCTTCCTTGTCGGTTGCCGACACATAATTGACGCGGCCCATGTCGTGAAGCCAGGCATGTTCGGGACCTATCCCTGGATAATCCAGCCCCGCCGATATTGAGTGGCCCTCAATGATTTGCCCGTCATCATCCATCAACAAATACGTGCGGTTGCCGTGAAGCACGCCGGGTCTTCCGCCGGTGATCGAGGCTGCGTGTCCGGTCTTGGTCTTGAGGCCATGGCCTGCCGCCTCCACGCCGTAGATCTCCACGTCCTTGTCATCGAGGAAGGGATGGAACAGGCCCATGGCGTTGGAGCCGCCGCCAATGGCGGCCACCAGTGAATCGGGCAGGCGTCCTTCGCGCGCCAGCATCTGGCGTTTGGTCTCATTGCCGATCACACATTGGAAATCACGCACCATTTCAGGGTAAGGATGCGGCCCCGCCACCGTGCCGATGCAATAGAATGTGTCTTCGACATTGGCGACCCAGTCGCGCAGCGCCTCGTTCAGCGCATCTTTGAGCGTGCGTGAGCCGGATTTCGCCGGGATCACTTCGGCCCCCAGCAACTTCATGCGGAACACATTGGGCTTCTGCCGTTCGATATCGACTTCACCCATATAGACAACGCATGGCAGCCCAAAGCGTGCGCAGGCCGTGGCTGTCGCCACACCATGCTGGCCGGCACCTGTCTCGGCGATGATGCGCTTCTTGCCCATGCGCCGGGCCAGAAGAATTTGCCCCATGACATTGTTGATCTTGTGGGCACCGGTGTGATTGAGCTCGTCGCGCTTCATGTAGATCTTGGCACCGCCCAGGTGTTCGGTCAGGCGCTCGGCGAAATACAGGGGCGAGGGCCGTCCCACATAATGCTCGAGAAAGCCGTCGAGTTCAGCCTGGAAGGCGGGATCGGCCTTGGCGTCCTTATAGGCCTGTTCCAGCTCAAGAATGAGCGGCATCAATGTTTCGGCGACGAAACGTCCGCCATAGATGCCAAACAGGCCTTTTTCATCGGGCCCGGTACGGAAGGAATTGGGAGGGGGTTGAGTGGTCATGATTTTGTCTAGCCCGTGGCCTTGGCGGCCTCAATGAATTTTCGGATAAGGGAAATGTCCTTGATGCCGGGGGATGATTCAACTCCCGATGAGACATCGACCATGGGGGCGCCCGTCATGCGGATGGCTGTCGCCACGTTGCCATGATTGAGGCCGCCAGCCAGCATGAAACGGCTGTTGCGCCCGGCCAGCAGCGACCAGTCAAAGGCCTCGCCATTGCCACCGGGCAAGGCATCTTTAAGGCTGGCCGGGGCCTCGGCATCAAACAGGATGAGATCGGCCACATTGACGTAGTCCTTGGCTGCCGCAACATCCTGTGGTCCGCCCACCTTGATGGCCTTCATCACGGGCTTTCGCGTCAGCGCCTTCATGGCGGCTACGCGGGTTGGCGTTTCTGCTCCATGGGCCTGGAAAATATCAGGCTTCACTTCGTCGGTGATCGCCCTGAGGATCGCATCATCGGCATCGACGACCAGCGCCACGCTGCGGGCCCGGTTGTCCACTTGTTGCACCAGTGCGCGGGCCTGCGCCAGCAACACATGGCGCGGGCTTTTGGCATAAAACACAAAGCCCACGAAATCGGCTCCGGCTGTGATGGCAGCTTCAAGCGTGTCGGGCGTGGAAAGCCCGCAAATTTTGACAAGTGTCATGGCGAGATTCCCGCAAGAATTTCTTGCGCCGCCACCACCGGATCAGCAGCACCGGTGATGGCCCGGCCAATGACCAAAATGTCGGCCCCCGCCGCCATGGCCGCTGCCGGTGTGGCAACGCGCTTCTGGTCATGGGCGGCACTGTCGGCGAGGCGTATGCCGGGAACCACAGTCAGAAATGGAGGCGGCAATTCTTTTCTCAACAATGCGAGATCGGTCGGTGAACAGACCACGCCATCCAACCCTGCCTCATGTGCAAGGCGCGCCAAATCGACGGCAAGGCGATCAACCCTGCCCGCAGCAAAGCCGATTGCCTCGACCTCATTCTCGGAAAGACTGGTGAGGACAGTAACCGCAATCAGCTTGGTGTCTCCGGCCACGGCGCGGCGTGCGGCCTTCATCATTTCCACGCCGCCTGTGGCATGGACATTGATGATGGCGGGCTTCAACGCCATCAGCGAGCGCAGACCCTGTTCAACTGTATTGGGAATGTCGTGCAGCTTGAGATCAAGGAATACCGGCGTGCCGAGAGCGGCAATGGCCGCGTAGCCCATGGCACCGTGGGCATAGAAGAATTCGAGCCCCAGCTTCACAAAACCCACATGGCCCTTGAGGGCTTTGAGCAAAGCCGTGGCATGGCCGAGGTCAGGCGTATCAAGGGCCACGCAAATGGGGTTCGCGATCGTCATGGCCGGGGGTGCTAGCTCTAAATTACGATGAGCGCAAATGCACCATGACGGCGGCGGCGAGGTCTTCAAGGGCTGTGCCGCAGGACTTGAACAACGTGATGGCGCGGTCGTCCTCCCGCCCCTTGATCCGGCCCGCACACAGCGCGGCGAGATCGCCTTTGACGTCTGCAAAATCAAACTTGCCTTCATCGCGGGCCTGCAACAGGTCACCGGCTTCGGCCAAAGCCCCTTCGTGGGTGTCGACATAAACCTGCGCGCGGGCCACCACATCACCATCGGTTTCGCGCATCGTTGGCTTGAAGGCCCCGGCCAGATCAACGTGGGTTCCGGGCCGCAGCCAATGGCCCTTCAGCAGTGCAACGGTCGATGACGTCACACATGAAACAATATCGGCGCTGCGCACGGCAGCCTCGGCATCTGTGGCGCTTGCGGCAAAGCCCAGTGCCCCAAGCGACCGCGCCAGTTCCAGCGCCTTGCCGTGGTTGCGGTTCACGATATAGACAAGCTTGATGGGGCGGACCGCCGCATGGGCCAGCACAAAATGCCGGGCGAGTGCACCTGCCCCAAATATGGCCAGCGCATTGGAACCCTCGCGCGAGAGATAGTCACTGGCCAGCGCCGATGCCGCAGCGGTGCGCCGCCGTGTCAGTTCCGTGCCATCCATCATGCACACGGGTGTGCCTGTCTTGTTGTCGATCAATAAATATGAACCCTGCACGGTCGGAAGGTCCTGCGCGGCATTGTCGGTCTTGACCGTCACGGTTTTGAGGCCGGTCCAGTCCTTGGACCAGGCCGGCATGAGCAGCAGGGTCGTTGCAGGCCCGGTTTCATGATGGTGCCGGACAGGCGTTGTGATGGCGCTGCGAAAGCCCTCGCGCAAAGCCTCGACCAGATCCTTGTAGGGCGAAAGGCGCGCCACGTCGGCGGGGCCCAGGAATTTCACAGAAACCCGCCCTCATAGGGAGCCATCTCGTTGCGCGGTGTTGGCGGCGGCGAAGCCTTGCGAACATCGGCAAGTTCGCTTTGCAGGGCCTGCACTTCGCTGCGCGCATCGCGCGCCGCCTTGCGTGATTTGCCCTGGGCCAGCCAACTGGCAACCCAGCCGACGACCAGACCGACTAGAATGCCGACAAAAAACAAAAGCCACAGTGGCAGATCGAGATAGATCGAAGGGGCTTCCTGCGAAAACGGATCCAGCGACAGCGTGACCCAGCGCCGGTTGGCAATGGCAAAACCGACAACGAGGATGACGATGGGCACACCCACGACCCAGCGGAAGAAGCGGCGCAAGGTCAGTCCTTCGGATTCATGCGCAGGCGGAGTTCCTTGCCTGTCTTGTAGAAGGGCACTTTCTTCGGTGTCACAGCAACACTTTCGCCGGTGCGCGGATTGCGGCCCAGGCGGCCATCGCGGGACTTGACAGAGAACGCTCCGAAGCCCCGAAGTTCAACCCGCGAACCCTGGCGCATGGCGGCAATGATTTCGTCGAGGATGCGGTTGACGATCCGCTCCACATCCCGGTGATAGAGATGGGGATTCTTGTCGGCAATTTTCTGCACCAGTTCTGACTTGATCATCGTCCCCGCATCTCCTGCCTCAATCGTAATAAGTGTTAGAACGAAGGGTGCCAAAGCACAAGAAGCCCGTCAAGCTTGGCGGCGGACGCAGCCGCATCAAGCCTGTCAAACCCCGGGATGGCTGCCTTAACCATGCCCTTGAGCGACCACGGCCAATCGGCGGACGGCGGCTCGCGGGTCAAAATCTCAAGGGTCGTATCAATCCCACGGACCTTGGCAAGCCAGGCGAGCGCCTCGGTCTCGCCGCCCAATTGGTCGATGAGATTGGCCTTGAGTGCCGAACGCCCGGTGAAGACCCGGCCGTCGGAAATGGCCACAACCTGTTCGGGCGTCAGCTTGCGCCGCGTCCCGACGAGGCCCTTGAACCATTCAAAACCGTCGGTGACCAACACCATGGCGGCAGCGCGGGCCTTGTCGGAGGTCGGTTTGTAGGGCGACGGTTCGGCCTTCAACTCGCCCGACTTGATTTCCTCCATGCGCACCCCGAGTGTGCCGAGAAGCCCTGAAACATCAGGATAAGAGAAGATGACGCCGATGGAGCCGGTAATCGTGTTGCCGCGCGCGAAAACCTGATCGGTTGCCAGTGCCGTGATGTAGCCGCCAGACGCCGCCACCGTGTCCATGACCGAGACGATCGGCTTCGTCGTGCCGAAATCCAGCATCGCATCATAAAGCGCTTCTGACCCAGCCGTGGTGCCGCCGGGACTGTCAATGCGCACGATCAAGGCTTTTACATTTTCGTCGTCGCGAAGATCGCGGATCAGGTCCAGTTGTTTTTCATCACCGGTGATCAGACCCGTCACATAGAGCCTTGCCACATGCGGCGAAGTGATACGTGAGTCGCCCCAATTCATGGCAAGCAATGCGATGATGCCGAGCACGGCAAGGGCGAGCGCCAGCATGCGCCAGCGGCGGCGGCTCTTTTTCAGGCTCAGGTGATTGATGATGTGGTCAATGTCGGATGCGGTCATGTCCTATCCTAGTTTACTTAAGTTGTGTGGTCACCCATTTTACTCCCTCCCCCTTGTGGGGAGGGCTGGGGTGGGGGTCTGGTGGTCCAGCAGCGTTTTTATGATCTTCAATTTGAAAGTCCGGAGCGACCCCCACCCTTTATCCCTCCCCACAAGGGGGAGGGGAAAAACGGGGCAGGTTCCGTCAATGAATTGAACGCTCCTATCATAAAAAAACCGGCCGGAAATTGATTCCGGCCGGGTGTATATTCAAAATGACAGGGATGGTTACTCCTTGTCTTCGTCCTTTTTCTTCATGGCGGCCTGGAGAATGTCGCCAAGCGATGCGCCTGAATCCGATGAGCCGTACTGGGCCACGGCTTCGCGTTCGTCGGAGATTTCCAGTGCCTTGATCGAGACATTGACCTTGCGGGCCTTGGCATCGAACACGGTGATCACGGCATCGAATTTTTCACCGACGGCGAAACGCTCCGGGCGCTGTTCGCCGCGGTCACGCGCCAGATCGGCG
>JANNFZ010000526.1:0-1801 GCA_031380375.1 Hyphomicrobiales bacterium | reverse complement strand
TCGGCATAGCCGAGCAGTTTGGTCCCAGAAGCGGTCAAGGTGACGCCGGATTTCTGGCGGTGAAGCAATGTGGCCCCCAGTTCCTGTTCCAGCGTGCGCAGGCGGGCAGTCACCGTGGATTGCGTGACATTCAGCTGCTCGGATGCCCGTACAAGGCTGCCGGTCTCGACTATGGACAGAAAGGTTTGCAGCCCGACGATGTTCATTTTACCCCCTTAAATTCGATTTTTCCGAACTAAATATGCCAAAAGTTTCACTATTACAATATGTCGTCGTCTGACAGGATAGGTCTGCGGCACAGGAGAATGGCCAATGACAAGCACCACACGCACTGCACCCACGCCTTTGGCGCGCGATGCATTTGTGCGTACCATGCGCCGGGTCGCCAGTTCCGTGGCGGTGGTGGCCACCGATGGGCCGGCGGGATGTCACGGTGCCACCGTCAGCGCATTTTCGTCGGTGTCGGCGGATCCGCCGATGTTTCTTGTATGTTTTCGGTCAGGCAGCCGGATCGCCGAGGCCGTCGCTACAAATGGCAATCTTTGCGTCAACGTCTTGCCGCAAAACCGGCATGACCTTGCCAACCGCTTCGCAGGCCGGGATGATCATCTGGTTGAGGATCGCTTTTCGGGCGTCGACTATTTTGGGGCCCAGGGTGCAGCGCCAGAGATCGACGGCGCCACCATCTTCTCGGGTTCAGTCGAACAGATTGTTCCTGCCGGCAGCCACAGCATCTTCATTTGCGAGGTCCAAAGCGTGCGTGAGGGCTCTGCGGCTCCTTTGGCCTATCTTGACGGGAATTATCATTCCGTCGTGCCGCAAGTCATACCCACCCGCAGTGAAAAAAATCGCCTGGGGAAGACGCCGCAATGATTGACCTCAAACACTACAAGATGCTGATTGATGGCGAATGGGTAAGTGCCAGCGACGGCGCTGTGTTCGAAAGCGTCAATCCGACCACCGCCAAAGTCTGGGCCATGATTCCCGAGGCAACGGCGGAAGATGTTGACCGCGCGGTGCAGGCGGCGGACCGGGCCTTCAACCATGGCCCATGGTCCACGATGACAGCAACACAGCGCGGCCATTGTTTGCGGAGGTTGGGTGATCTGTTGGTCGACAAATCCGAGGCTTTCGGCACGGTTGAGACCATCGACACCGGCAAATTGCTCAAGGAAACCCGCTGGCAGGCCAAGTATATCGCCGAGTTCTTTCACTTCTTTGCCGGTTGCGCCGACAAGATCCATGGCGAGACACTGCCAATCGACAAGCCCGACATGTTTGTTTTCACCCGGCGCGAGCCGCTGGGCGTCATTGCCGCAGTGGTTCCATGGAACTCGCAGTTGTTTTTGTCTGCAGTGAAGATCGGTCCCGCACTGGCTGCCGGAAATACTGTGGTCTTGAAAGTGTCGGAGCATGCGTCTGCCCCAATGCTGGAATTCGGCGCGTTGATCGAGGCGGCGGGGATACCGCCGGGTGTGGTCAACATCATCTGTGGCCACGGCGATCCGTGCGGGCGGGTGCTGACTTCGCACAAGCGGGTGGCGCGGATAGCCTTTACCGGCGGGCCGGGGGCAGCGCGGCAGATTCTGGCCAATTCCACCAACAATTTCGCGCAAATCTCCCTGGAACTGGGCGGCAAGTCCCCGATCATTGTGTTTGATGACGCCATTCTGGTCAGCGCCGTGAATGGCGCTATTTCCGGGATTTTCGGGGCCACCGGGCAAAGCTGTGTGGCGGGCTCGCGGCTGTTGCTGCAAGATACGATTGCCGACGCATTTCTGGAACGGATGGTTGTCTTGGC
>JANNFZ010000516.1:0-2260 GCA_031380375.1 Hyphomicrobiales bacterium | reverse complement strand
TTCTGCATAAAAATGCAATTGGTGCGGCCGAGAGGACTCGAACCTCCACGAGTTTCCCCGTTACCACCTCAAGGTAGTGCGTCTACCAATTCCGCCACGGCCGCACGCCGTTTCATCAACGCGGCGCGTGATTAACAGGGGTGGCGGTCATGCGCAACCCCTCGATTTGCGCAGTCGGAAAAACCCGGCGGCGGTCCACATGGTTAATGCTGCATGATCAAATCCGCTAAAGTTTATCATGCAATTACATAAACTTAGCTTGCGCAACTGAACCCGGATGCAAGCCGATGCCGATACATTGGGGCATAAGAAAAACCACGGGGCTTCACCATGACGAGATTGACCGCTGCGGGGGCGGCACTCACAACCGCACTCCTCTCTGCTTCTCCAGCGCTGGCGCTGGGTTCGCATGATCCAGTGCTGTCAAATCCCGGAACCGATTTTGCCATCGAATTCGGCAAGGCCCGGCCGCCCGTCGGTTATGTGCGCTTCTGCGCAACCAACCCCGCCGAATGCAAGGCGTCTAATCCTTCGCACCAGCGCCTGGCACTCGACCCTGACCGCTGGGGCACGCTTTACGAGGTCAATTCCTATGTAAACGGCCGCATCCTGCCGGTCAGCGACCAGGAACTTTACGGTGAACAGGAACGCTGGGCGCTGCCTGTCGATGCCGGCGACTGCGAGGATTATCTGCTGCTGAAGAAACAATATCTGGAGAAGCTCGGCTTTCCGTCTTCGGCATTGCTGATCACTGTTGTCCTCGATGAGAACAAGGACGGCCATGCCATCCTGACAGTGGCGGCCGACGACGGCGATTACATTCTCGACAACCGGCGCAATGAAATCCTGCGCTGGAACGATACAAAATACACCTTCCTCAAGCGCCAGTCACAAAGCGATCCCAAGGCATGGGTGGCACTGGTGAGGGAAAAAACAGTGGCTACAGGTCAAGTCAGCGCCAGCAACCGGCGCTGAACAAAAGTTTCTTTCGGCCCGGTCGGCGTCCCCCATCCCCCCAAACCGCCGGGCTTCTCGGAGCCGATACCGTCCCACCCGGTATCGGCTCCACTTTTTTAGGCCGCCAGCTTCACCAATGTCTGCAGCAACTGCCGGGTGCCCTTGAGGCGTTCAACCGCACCCGCCCAATCCCGGGTGATCACCAGCTTCATGTCGGGGCGGAGTTTGGCCAGTTTTCCCTGGCCGGAAATCCACTCCACGAGCTTCTGTGGATTGGGGAATATACCATTGCGCAGCGTGATAGAGGCACCCCTTGCTCCCGCATCAACGCCTTGCACATTGGCAACACGGCAAAGAATTTTGATCGAGACGATGTCGAGAAGATGTTCCACTTCCTCGGGCAACCTGCCGAAACGATCATGCAATTCCGCTGCGAAGGCATCCAGCTCGCCCTGTTCCTTGAAATCCGCAAGGCGGCGGTAAAGCCCAAGGCGCACTTGCAGGTCCGAAACATAATCTTCCGGGATCAGCACTGATGTGCCGATGTTGATCTGTGGTGACCATTGGCTGTCATCGCTCGTGGTGCCACCATCATTGCGCATTTCGGCCACGGCTTCTTCCAGCATCGATTGATAGAGTTCAAAACCCACCTCGCGGATATTGCCGGATTGTTCCTCGCCCAACATGTTGCCGGAGCCGCGAATGTCAAGATCGTGGCTCGCCAGCGTGAAACCGGCACCCAGTGAATCGAGGGATTGCAGCACTTTCAGGCGGCGCTCAGCCGTGGGTGTGAGCAGGCGGTTGGGTGGGGTGGTCATCAACGCATAGGCCCTGACCTTTGAGCGCCCCACCCGGCCCCGCAACTGGTAAAGTTGCGCCAAGCCGAACATGTCCGACCGGTGAACAACCAGAGTATTGGCAGTTGGAATGTCGAGACCCGATTCAACAATCGATGTCGACAGCAAAACGTCGAAGCCCCGGTCGTAAAACCCGGTCATGATGTCTTCGAGTTCGGTGGGTGGCATGCGGCCATGGGCGGCGCGGAACTTCACCTCGGGCACGCTTTCACGCAAGAAAGCGGCAATCTCGTCAAGGTCGGTGATCCGCGGCACCACATAGAAACTCTGGCCGCCGCGGAAATGCTCACGCAACAGGTGTTCACGGATCACCACAGGATCAAACGGCGTGATGTAGGTACGGACGGCCAGGCGGTCGATCGGTGGTGTGGCAATGATCGACATGTCGCGAACCCCCGAAAGGGCCAGTTGCAGTGTGCGTGGAATGGGCGTGGCGGTCAGCGTCA
>JANNFZ010000435.1:0-5754 GCA_031380375.1 Hyphomicrobiales bacterium | reverse complement strand
TCATGGTTTGCGGTGCCTACAATCCGCAGCCTAATGCGAGAGCCGCTGCCTGATCTCATATTGTGCAGCGAAGCAAACTGCGCTGCCGTGGCGCAAGCCATCCGCAGGAAATCAAGGGGCAAGATCAAGGTCGTGGCCCTGGGACGGCCTTTGGGCCATCCCCGCCATGTCGACCTGGTCGTGACGACAGCACAATACGGGCTTGAACCTGGTCCAAACGTCGTCGCACTCACTTTGCCGCTTGGGATCAACAAGGCTGGCTCAACGAAAGCCAGGGCTGTCACGTTGCTGCTGGTCGGAGGTGCCAGTGCACCCGACCAATTGGATGCAGCCATTGCGGAAAAAATACTGCGTGATGTGCATCGGGCGGCGGCAAAAGCCGGGCACCAACTCGTCGTAGTCACAAGCCCGCGCACCCCGGCTGACGCCAGCGCCATGTTGAAGAATTCAATTCAGAAACCCAACGCGTTCATTGCCTTTGGCGACAAGGCGAGACCCTATGCAGGATTGCTGGCAGAGGCCGCCCATATCATAGTCACCAGTGACAGCGTCTCCATGGTATCGGATGCCGTGGCGGCCGGAAAGTCGGTGAGCATCTACCGCCTGCCGTCAAAGCCCGGCCCGTTGCAGCGCATTTCAGAAATGCTGCAACGACCCGAAGCCGGGTTTCTGACGCGCTGGCTCTTTGACATGGGCTTCGTCGAGACGATTGCCAATCGCCAACGCCTCTTTGACGGGCTTGCCGAAAAGGGCCTGGTCACCTGGTTCGGGGATGGCAGCACTGCGATGGCCCGTTATGCGCCCGAAGAAGATTTGAAACGAGCGGTGGCGGCGGTTCGTGCACTCTTGAATTGCGATGGCGACTCAGTTGATCCCCGCTGACATGATTGCAAGGAGGAACGAGTGACAAATTGGCTCAAAAAAAATCCGGTGAAAATTGAAGACGGCACAGTCTTCATCGATCTCGCCTGACCATGGCGGGCGGAAATGATGATCGCCAAGGGCGTGAAGCCTGCCCGCGAAGCCCTTGCCGACTCTGAACGGCGGCTTAAGTCACTTCTCAAGACGTGGAACGAAAATGGGGAGCTTCCGTCGCCGGATGCTCCCCACTAGAACTGGCAACCCGGGTACGCAGTACCTGATCCCGGATTATCCCTAGACACTTCCCCGCTCGGGAACGCATGTCATGGGCTGAGCCTAGCCAAACGTGGTTTCGAAACCCTTTCGACCGCGGCGGCTCAAAAAAGAATTGTATGAACAAGGCGTTACGCCGCCGTGCCGGGGCAACACAGCTGTGCGGAAATAACACACATTTGGGGGTTGCCTTTGGGAGGCCCGCCCCATAGACAGCCCTCACCGCGAATTACTTGCGTCTTTGACGCGGGATGGAGCAGCCCGGTAGCTCGTCAGGCTCATAACCTGAAGGTCGTCAGTTCAAATCTGGCTCCCGCAACCACCAAGCCCTTGAAATCGCCAAATGATTTCGAGGGCTTTCCTTTTGGTGTTTCTAAAATTCGCACTCTGGGGCACGGTTGGGGGACTACCTCATTGACAGAACTTGAATAGCAGCAAAACTGGACCCACAGGGTGTCCAGCAAACTCCGGGGAAGTCAGCCAAGATGCGCCAGATCCTCCATTCATTCAGGCCGCATGAAGTCCATATCGATCTGACGACGGACATACTGGTTTGCTTCCGGTCTCGACGGCTGTTTTTCTTGTGCTTGAACCGCGCAATCTCCAGCGAGCCGCAAATCAGCTGAAATTGTCAAAATTGGTGCAGGCTAGTGAACAAGCAAATCATCAGCCCGGGAGGATGGAATTTCTACCACTGCTATCAGGTCATTGTCCCATGAAGTGTTGCGCCTTTGATTGCTGCCCGCATGCCATGCTGAACCATGTCAATGCCTTCCATAGTGGTCAATGGACCAGGCGAGAAGCGCAAAATATGTCCCCTTGAATCTGCGACAACTCCGTGCCGTTTGAGCTCCAGCAGCACGTCGCCGGCGGCAAGTCTGTCATTCAGCTTGACCATGATGCTGCCACCGCGTTCAGATTCGGAACGCGGGCTGATCACCGGGAGATCGCATTCATCGGCAATCGCAATGAGGCGGTCACTTAAGCGACGGTTGTGCGCAATCATGGCATCTGTCTCTTGACGGGCATGCCATTCAAGTGCCGGCACCGAAGCTGCCGCAGCCATCATGCCAGGTGTTCCATTGTCAAATCGCCTTATGTCCGGCGCCAAATGAAATTGATCAAGAGCCCATGAGAATGGATTTTCCTGGCTGAACCACCCGCGCAATTCCGGCTGGCATGAGTGCAACAGATCCTCCTTGACATAAAGCACACCGGCACCCGGTGTGCCGCACATCCATTTCAGGCTCGTGGAAATCACAAAGTCGGCGCGGGGCGAGGTGACTGAGAATGGCAGAAGACCTGCGGCTTGGGTAATGTCGACGCCAACAAGGCTGCCCATGGTCTTGCCATGTTCGACGAGGGTTGAGAGGTTGACGCGGTGCGAGCTTGTTGAACTCACCCAGGTGACAAGTGCCACAGCCACGCCCCTGTCCCAGCCTGCGAGCATGTCTTCGTCAGAGACGTGAGCCGCCCCCTGCCTCACCGGAACCGTTTCAAGTGTGAAGCCAAGCCGCTCACTGAGGCCCGTCAGAAGAAAATGATTGGACGGAAAGCAATCGGCGGCTACCAGCACGCGCCGCCCCCGCAACAGGTTTTTGGGCAGTGATGTCATGAAGGTGTGGAGAGCTTGCGTAACGTTTTCACAGCTTGTCAGTGTGCCGGCGGGTGCTTCAATCAGGTTCCGCCACAAATCGATGAAGCGCCCACGTTGCCCGAACAAGTAGCCCCATTGCTGGTCATTGGGGGTGCCCCAGACGTTGGCCAGTTCGACCATCGCTGCTTGCAAGTCAGCGGTTTTGCCCGGATATTGGCCAATCGAGTGATAAAGGAAATAGCCGCTGCCATCGTCAGTCATAAGGTTTCCACCGTGCCACACATTTGGCGCTTCCAACGCATCAGCCTATTCGATCTTTAAAATATGGGCTAGTGCCGGATGTCGCAAATCAATCGAGATATCACCATGACCGATGAAGCCCGTGCCGAGGTTCGGCTGCCCACCCAAAACCTGCACGATGACCTGCCGTTTTTCACCAAACGACTGAAGATGCGGCTCGACATGATTTACCCCGCCGACAATCCGGAAGTTGCCGTGTTGTCTGGACATGGCTTGCGCATCCGAATTCAAAAAGGTGCCTCTGAAAGCCCGGGAACCTTGCGCATCCTCACCGAAAATCCGGACGGTTTTGCCGATGGCGCGCGCCAGTTGACGGCGCCCAATGGCACGCGGATCGAGATTGATGAGTTGAACCCACCTCTGGTTTTGCCGCCAACCAAACATGCCTTTGTGGTGCGCCGCCTGGCCGACCAGGCGCCGTGGATCATTGGCAGGGCCGGCATGGAGTATCGTGATTTGGTGCCTTCGCGCCTTGGCGGTGCGATGATTGCATCGCACATCCGCGTGCCTGATGGTCCAGTGCCCGACATGGTGCATTTCCACAAGGTTGGATTTCAGCTGATTTTCTGCATCAAGGGTTGGGTCGATGTGCTCTATGAAGACCAAGGCGGCATCCTGCGCCTTCGCGCTGGTGATTGTTTCATTCAGCCGCCCGGCATCCGCCACAAGGTGTTGGAGGCCGCCGATGGCATCGAAGTCATTGAAATTGGCGTGCCTGCGGACCACGTCACCGAGATCGACCACACCATGACTTTGCCTACGCCCACGTCGCGGCCGGACCGCGAATGGCAGGGGCAACGCTTTGTCTACAGTCTGGCCAAGGAAGGAAAATTCAAGCCTTTCCGCATCCCCGGTTTCGAAGCGCGCGACACTACAATCAACGCAAATACAAAGGGCGTTGCGTCGGTGATGGTCGCAAAGCCTGTGGCAACAGAATTTCCCTGGACCAAGCATGGTTGCGATATTTTGTTCAATTTTGTATTGACGGGCGCCATGACCCTTGAAGGCGAAGGAAAGCCTCCCTATCGCCTGTCTGCCGGGGATGCCTTTGTCGTGCCGCCCGACATGTTGACCCGTTACCGCGATGCAACCAAAGACCTTGAGCTAATGGAAGTAGCATTGCCGGGCACGTTTACCACCCACATCACGCCGTGATCTGATCGGCAAGGGACATCAGGCTCCCAAGGTATCCATTTGAGTTCCCGTTGTGTTTGTGCCTACATAGCAGGCAAGGCCGGGACAATCCGCCGTCAATACAGTTCAAACAACGCACTCCCAGGGAGCAGAATATGAAAAGAACCATCATCGCAATGGCAGCAGCCGCATTGTTGGGATCAAGTACGCTTGTCATGGCGACAGATACCAAAGTCGGCGTTCTTATGGATATCACCGGACCCATTGCCAGCTTCATTCCGCCCATCCAAAATTCAGCCAATCTCGCCTTCAAGCACGTCAATGACCAGGGCGGCTTGCTGGATGGAAAAGCGGTGGCTGTTTATGGCGACACAACAGGCTCCGCCCAAGGCTCAGTCGACGCTGCTGGCAAACTCGTCAATATTGAGAACGTTCCCGTGATCATGGGCGCCTTGATGTCAGGGACAACGATTGCGGCCGCAGAAGCCGCTGCAATTCCCGCTGGCGTAGTCATGCTTTCGCCGACGGCAACGTCGCCCGCCATGACCGGCATTAAGGACAACGACCTGCTCTACCGTCTGGTCCCGTCGGACAATTATCAAGGCGACGTTCTGGCCAAGATGGTCTTGGCGGAAGGCATCAAGAAAGTTGCAGTGACCTATGTCAACAACGACTATGGCGTAGGCATTGGCCAAACATTTATCGCGGCATACAAGGCAGCCGGTGGTGAAGTGGTGGCGGAAGCCAAGCACGAAGAAAAGAAAAATTCCTATCGCTCGGAATTGGCAACTCTCGCCAAGAGCGGCGCAGAGGCTCTTGTGGTTGTTGCCTATGCCGGCGATTCCGGCGGCACTATCGTCAAGCAGTCGATTGAAGGCGGATTGTTCACGCGCTTTATCGGCACCGATGGTTTGCGCGATGAAGCATTGATCAAGGCCGTGGGCGCTGATGCCCTCAAGACCTCGTTCTTCTCTTCGCCAACATCCCCCGCAGACAATCCCGCCCAGAAAACCCTGCATGATCTTTTCAACGCAGAATACAAAGAGGGTGCAGACAAGGCGTTTGTCGACCAGACCTATGACGCAACTTTCCTGGCATTGCTGGCCATCGAAAAAGCGGGCTCTTCCGACAAGACCAAGATTGCTGCGGCATTGCGTGAAGTGGCCTCAGCTCCCGGTGAAAAAGTGGGACCCGGCGAATGGGCCAAGGCCAAGGAATTGATCAAGGCAGGCAAAGACATTGACTATGATGGCGCTGGCGGAGCCTATGACTTTGATGCCAATGGCGACGTCTTGGGCTATATCGGCAGGTTTGTTGTTGATGGCGACAAATACAAGCAAACGGCTGTGATGCAGTAAGCAAATATTCCCTCCCCGGTTGGGCGGGGAGGGAATCCACCGATGATCAAGGTCAAAAATATCTCCGTCAGCTTTGGCGGACTTAAGGCCGTTGACAATGTGAGCCTGGCCAGTCCGTCCGGGCGCATTACCGGTCTTATTGGCCCCAATGGCGCTGGCAAAACCACGTTGTTTAATGCCATTGCCGGACATATCACGCCCTCAGCGGGGCACGTGCTTCTCGACGGCCAC
>JANNFZ010000429.1:0-9741 GCA_031380375.1 Hyphomicrobiales bacterium | reverse complement strand
TTCAAAAGAATTGACCGAAACCGAAGCTGCACGGCTGCGGGACGAAGTGATACGCCGAATGGCGAACACTCCGCCGCAACACAAATCTAAGACTCCTGTTCATCAAAAAAAGGCAAAGAAAGCTGCGCTGGGTCGCGGGGCAGGTAAGGCCCACGCGGCCCTTGGAGCCTAGATCGAAACTTGGTCCGGTCTTCCATAAGGTTGTTGATAAGTCATCCTTTTACCCACAACACCCTTGATCGCCTTCAAAGTGCGTTCGGCGTCAGTAACTTTCAGTGCCGAGCGCTCGTTATATCTAAAGTCAAATTCAGCAAGGTACCGCTTCAGATGCTGCGGGCTCACATGATGATAAACGCCAGCAATGCCACGCTTCATAATCGAGAAATAGCCCTCGATTGTGTTGGTGTGAATGTCGCCTCGAACGTATTCACCAATCGAGTGATTGACAGAATGATGATTGGCTTCACCGTGTCGTGGGCGAGAACTACCGTCATCACTCATTGTGCGAGTGTTCTCGGCAATCTGCTCATTCAAAATCGGACGGAGCGTGTTTCTGGTCACGTTTGGAACGCGACGCGAGCGAACTTTGCCCCCACGCTCAACCAGAGAAAAGACCGCTTCCTTTCCGGCGCCGCCAATATGGCCCTTGTTCCTCTTACTCGCATGCTTGTTGCGCTCTTTGCCACCGACGAATGTTTCATCAAATTCCACCGTTTTGCCACTGCCTCCGAGAGGCCCCGACGGTCTAAGATCGCGCATACCTTCGCGGATGCGATGGCACATAAACCAAGCAGTCTTGTAGGGAAGGCCAATCATGCGGTGAAGCTGATGTGCGCTCATTCCCTTCTTGCTGGCGCACATGAGGTGCGTGGCGAGAAGCCACTTGGTCATAGGGATATGCGACCGCTCGTAAATCGTGCCGACTGCCGCCGTGAACTTCTTGCGGCAATCCTTGCAATGATACCAACCCGCCCCCATCGACTTGCCGCCAAGAGCCGCCACGCGATCAAACGAGCCGCAAAATGGGCAGTAGATGCCCTGCGGCCACCGGATGGCTTCAAAGTGTTCGCGGGCCTTATCGGCATTGGTGAAAATTGGGTTAGTAAGATCGACAGACGCGGGCATTGGTATCTCCTATGCCACTCAACATAGGAGACAATTTGTGTTCAGTCAAGGTGATAATTCCCCTTGTGGGGAGGGTTGGGTGGAGGTCTGGTAGTTCGTCAGAATTCTTATGACCTTCAATCGGAAAGTCCGGTGCAACCCCCACCCTTGATCCCTCCCCACAAGGGGGAGGGAAAATTGGAGTCGGTTCGGTCACAAAGTATTCTTCTACCCCTGCGGTGGCGTCCAATCGCGGTTGTTGACGGCGATGACGTTGGCCGCTTCCGGGGCCACCTCTGGCTTCCATGTCGCGAGCTTTTGTTGAACCAGCAAACGCTCGGCCTGCGGCAAAGCCTTGGCCAGCTCATTGGCGCGCTTCAAGGCATCGGCATCATCCTGCTGGGCCGCAAGGCTGTACCAGAACATGGCGTCTTTGCTGTTCTTCTCGGTGCCTAACCCACGCTCCAGAAGAACAGCAAGATTATACTGGCTGTCCTTCAGGCCGTGTGCTGCACCCAATGAAAACCATTTAAAGGCCTTCACGTAGTCGGGTGCACCAATTTCGTTACCTGCGGAAAGCACGGCGGCATTGTGCATGGCCTTGACATTGCCAAGGGCGGCGGCGCGCTCGTACCAACCGAGGGCGGCCCGCAGGTCACGGGGAACACCTTTGCCTTTTTCATAGAGTGTGGCGACGCGGTATTGCGCCGGTCCCGATCCTTGTGCCGCCGCCTTGCCATACCAGTACGCAGCCTTGGCGAAGTCCTGCTTGACGTGATCGCCGTTGTGATAGCGGGTGGCGATGACAAACTGCGCGCTGGCGTTGCCGAGTGCAGCGGCCTCGCGCAGTTTCATGGTACCGACTTCGGCGGGTGGCAGATTTTCGGCGGGGGCCACTTCGCCTGACACGAGGGCCGCAACTGAGTCATTGGTGGGCGCTATCGATGACGTGGTGATCGGATCGGTCGCCAACCCGCCAAGGCTCTGCTCGAGTGTTGTTGGCAGGGCTGGTGCTGCTTTGGTGACCGAAGTCTTGGGCACGACGGCAACCGGGGCCGACTGCTTTTTTGCATCTGGCATGGTCTGTTCGATGGCAGCCGGTGTCATCGGCGGCTTTGTCTTGCTTGCCCGGCCCATCATGTTGAAGGTGAAGGCCGAGACGGCGGCCAGCAACACAAGTCCCATCAGCAAGAGCTTGCGGCGCTTGGCATCATTGCTGTTGGCGGGTGCAAAACCGGGGGGTGGTTTGATTTCACCGGAAAGACCAGTGGCGGGGCCTGCGTCTTTCTTGGATGATTTTTTCCTGAAGAAGGTGCCCAGGAGTTTCTTGGAGCCGTTTTCGCTGAGCCGTGCGGCACCCGGCGCAATGTTGGAGAGGATGCTCTTTCCGGCGGCCGAAGCCTGTGCGGCGCGGCGCGCGGCGGCAATAAAGTCATCGCTGGCGGCGGGTGAGGCGGTCATCGAATCAAAGCCCGCCGGCTGAATGGCGTTGAAGGTGGCTTCGAAGGGATTGGACAGCATAACCTCGGCATAGCCGTTGGACGGTTCCAGGGGATTGTTCAAAGCCTGTGTTTCGGGCCCGGCTTCAAAAACAGTTTCCGCGTTCCCCATTTCAGGTTGGCCGGCAACAGCACCGGCCGCAAAATTCGTCCCCGGCTCCTGCATCATCATATGCGGTGCGGCGGCGGCGGCCACGCGCTGGCCAATGGTGGCGGATTCGAGTTCCGCCAATTTTGTCACGATCTGTTCCAGCGTCTCGTGCACGGCTTCAAGGGTTTCCTGGTTCCTTTGGTCCGAGGTTTCAGCGGCGGAACGCACGGCATTGAGGCCCTGCTCCAGCGCCATGATTTCAGGCGATCCGGCAAGCGAAACTTGTTGTGGTCCTTGGGCCTGCAAGCGTTCGGCCATGCGGGCTGCAGCATTTTCGGCCACTTGCTCGGTCCAGCTGCGCTGCTGCTCAAAACTGTCGAACAACTGGTTGACGGCGCGCTCGATGGTTTCGAGCGATGACAGGTGCTGCTCGGTGCGGGCCACGCGGTCTGTCACTTCGGCAAGACGTGTTTCGATTTCCGCCGATTGTGTCGAGCCCTGTCCCGCCACCACTTCATTGAAGCGGTGATCAAGCTCGGCAATGCGGCTTTCGAGCTCGGCATATTGCGGCAGGCTGCGGGTTGCGGCTTGGGTCTGTTCAAGACGGCTGGTGATGTCGAGGATGCGGCGGTCCATATCCGCCAAGGGCCGCATGTCGGGCCCTTGGGCCACGCGGGTTGAAAGCTGTTCAACAGCCGAGCGCAGTGCCAGCACGTCGCCATTGTCGGACGGCCTGGATTGGGCCTCATCAATGCGCCGGTTGAGGCGTTCGATCTCGCCGCGCAGGCGCTGCATTTCTGCAGGGCCGACGGCCGAACCTGTGAGCGAGGATTGCGCTTCCTTGATGAGGCCGAGAATGCGCGCCTCGATGGCGCGGAGTTCCTGCTGGCTTGCCTGCACGGCTTGCGTCTGGGCCCGGTTGGCCAACACTTCGGCGGTTTCGCGCACCGTGTCGATGCGTTCGGCCAACCCTGTGAGTTCCTGCTTCAGGAGGTCAGGAAGACCTTGGGGCCTGTCTTGTTCGCCCTGGTCAATGCGGCGGGCCAGTTCACCGAGACGGCTTTCCAATTGGGTGAAGGCCGGTGCCTGGCGCAGGATCTGATCATTGGGCGAGGCCTGGGCCTTCGCCGCCATGGTGGCGAGGCGGTCCTGCAACGACTTCATCTGGTCGCGGTTGCGCTTGTCGCTGGTCTCCATGTGTTCGACGATGGAGCGCACAGCTTTTTCCAGGGCCTGGTAGCTTGGTGAATCCTCGGGCCTTGTGTTCGATGTGGCTTTGACGGCCTGGGTCATCTGGCGACCCAGCACGGTGAGTTTTTCGTTTACGGCCGTGAAGGCCTCGACGGTCTGGCGCTCGTTGCTTTCAACGCGACCGAGAACGCGGTGATAGGCGACGGGATCGGTGTCGTCACGTTCGGCGGCCTGAAGCCCAAGCCGGGATGTGATGCCCTGGTCGCGCTGCGACAGGCGCGCCAATTGTTCGGCGATATCCTCAAGGCGGTTGGCGGTGCGCTCCAAAGTGCTGGCGGCGGGCTTGTCGCGGTGCTGCGGAAGGCTGCGGGCGGCCATGGGTGCCGACGTTTCGTCAGATTCGTCGAGGATTCGGCTGTTCAACCATTCGCCCAAGGTCATGCCCGAGCGCCGCGCTGCCTGCTTGGCGGCCTCGCGTGCGTCTGGTTCTATTCCCTTGATACTCCACGGCAATCCTGGCTTCATGCCACTTACTCCAATGACCGTGGAGTGGCCGCCCCCATGGCCAAAACACTCTCAAGTCATAATATTCCAGCCCTGAAAGTTAACTTTCTTGGTAAAGATTCAGTTAAGCGATTGATCTTTTTTGCTGATTATCGAGAAAAACCCCTGAAAGGTGGCCCCTTGGAACTCGCATTTGTAAGCCCTGCCCATGACCGTCTCGACCATCTCAGGCGCAAGCCCGCAGAACTGGCAAATCTGCTGGCAGGTGACACGGCACGGATCGTCCGGGTGCGGGGCGACATGATCGAGGTTGAGGGCGAACTTCCGGCGGTTTTCCGGACCAGCCAAACACCGGAGCAGATTTTCCTTGGGTGCCTGGCCGACGGCACTGCGTGGTTTGCGGAACGGGCACGGGAAGATGCGCCACTTTTGCCGCTCCGCGGCCTCATGCTCTCGGGTCTGGTGACACCGGAGCTGCTGAGCCTCCTTGCCCAGGCGCGCAGCCTTGTGCACTGGCACGAGACCCACGGCTTTTGTGCCAAGTGCGGCGTCGCAAGCAGGATGGGAGATGGTGGCTATCGCCGGCATTGTGCCGCCTGCGGGGCCGATCATTTCCCGCGCACCGACCCGGTGGTCATCATTGCGGTCACCTGGAACGGCCGTGTTTTGATGGGTCGCCAAGTGAGCTGGCCAGATGGTATGTATTCGACACTGGCTGGTTTCATGGAACCCGGCGAAACCATCGAAGACGCAGCCCGCCGTGAAGTTTGGGAGGAAGCCGGCATTCGCGTGGGTGCCGTCTCTTACGTGCAGTGCCAACCCTGGCCCTTTCCCTCAAGTCTGATGATCGGACTTGTCGGTGAAGCCATCACACAAGATGTTCGAATCGATACTAATGAGTTGCAGGACGCGCGATGGTTCTCTTTTGCCGAGGCACGACAGATGCTGCACCGCACACATCCCGAGGGCCTGACGGCTTCCAGCCCCTATGCCATCGCCCATCATCTGGTGAGCAAGGTTGTGGGGGCATAACTTTCGACATTTCCATCAAACCCCACCCCCGGCCCCTCCCCGCAAAGCAGGGAGGGGTGACAAATATCGGCCTTATGTATCAAGCGCACCAAGCGCAAATTCACGGTGACGAATCATGAGTTTGTGGAGCCTGCTTTGTGCATTGTTATTCAATTTCAGTTTGGATGTTTGCGCGCTCAAATGCCCTCAGGTTTCCGACAATTGGTCTGGTAAACTCGACTTTTGTTCCTACCTTAAGTCCAGCCACCATGCGACTCGATTCACAAAGGAATGTGTAGTCAGTTTCAAACCATTCATCGTGAATGGTCATATAGCGAATGGTTCCTATTACGTTGTAAGTTGTAGATGCAGGCAGTTTTCCGTCAACAGATTGGATGCCGACCTCAGAGTGAGGGGGAGCGGGAATGCTATATATTTCTCCCGGTCCAAGACTTCCCCAATTTTCGTTTCTAATGGACTTGGGGAAGGCGTGTTGTCGCGGCGAATGGTCGTCTGTGATGTAAAGAACCTGCCGGACGCAAAAATGCTTAGCAGGCGTTTGACCGCCATTCTTGACGCAGACAACAAAGGCGTTAGCGGAACGGGCAGAATCGTAACAGAAACTGCTGGCGTAAACGTAGGCTCTAGTTTGTTCCTCCCCTATGGTTCTGGCGATTTTGTTGGATGCGCCAGCAAGCCTGATGGTTCTAAAAAGCAGAAAGGCCCCAAAACAAGACAGAGCGAATTGCAACACAGTGCTATAGAATATCCACTCAGTGAAACAGGCGGTAGTTTGTTGAGCCTTAAGGTCTTCGGGTTTGTAGTAGTTATCTTCAGTTGGTTTTTCGGGTCTGGCGAGGCCGTCTATCGAAGCTGGGAAGCTAGCGCAGACGCCGAATGGAATGGCAAACCGAAACTGTCTTTGCTTCTTGGTGCCGCTGGCTTCGGCCTCATTCCGCTCTATCTTGCCGGGCTGGTGGGGATAACCTTTTTCTGGTGGCACGGCTAAAGCAGCAGAACCTATCAGCCATCCAACAATTGCAAAGATCGACAGCCAATAGCTTCTAGACATTGGATGAGAAACACCGCGCCGAACGTGCCACGGGCCAACTTGTTTCGGATGTTCGGTTCCGATTCCTGGACCCCAATGGCAGCCAGCTTTTCTGACACTTGCCTGTAGGTCAAGTTGCGTTTCAGGATTTCAACTTTCAGAAGGGTTTGGACCTTCTTTTCCCAGTCTGGCAGGTCTTTGGGCATGTAATCTCCAAGGGGCTATTGCATCATATTTAATGCTTTTACCTCTTGACAGATACATTGTATAGCACCATATTCGTTACATAAGTAACGGATATAATGCAAATGGCCCAACATTTCCTTCTCTCAGCCGCTTCCCGCACCCTCTCCCTGAAAGAGATTTACAAGGCCGGGGAAGATGCAGCTTACCAGTCATTCCGCAAGGTACGCTGGCCGGAAACCGATGGCGCACCTGTCTGCTGCCGTTGCGGTTGCCTTGACGCCTATGAGATCAGCACCCGCCGCAAGTTCAAGTGCAAGGGCTGCAAGTATCAATTTTCGGTCACGTCCGGGACCATCTTTGCCAGCCGGAAAATGGCCTTCACTGATTTGCTTGCCGCCATCTGCCTTGTCGTGAACGGTGCCAAGGGCCTGTCCATGGTGCAGATCAGCCGTGACCTCGATTGCCAATACAAGACCGCCTTTGTGCTTGCCCATAAAATCAGGGAAGCCATGGCATCGGCCCGCCCATCGGCCCCGCTGGAAGGTGATGTTGAGGTTGATGGCATGTACCACGGCGGCCATATCCGCCCTGCCAATCTCAAAGAAAACCGGGTTGACCGTCGCCTTGCCGAAAACCAGACGGGCATGCGCCGTGTCGTGGTGGCCTTCCGTCAACGCAAGGGCCGCACACTGACATTTGTTGCCCGCCATGAAGCGGAAGGTGTTGAACTGGCAAAGCGCCATGTGAGCCGCCTTGCCGTGATGCATGCCGATGAAGCATCGCACTGGGACCACCTGCACGACGGCTGGCAAGTGGGCCGCGTCAATCACAGTGAAGCCTACTCGACACTGGAAAGCTGCACCAATCAGGTGGAAAGCTACTTTAGCCGCTTGCGCCGGATGATACGCGGCCAGCACCATCACGTGTCAGCCCGCTATCTCGCACAGTATGCCAATCACGCCGCTTGGCTGGAAGATCACCGCCGCCTGTCAAATGGGGAACTTGCTGGCCGTCTTGCTGGCCTTGCCATGAAGCATCCGGTTAGCCGGGATTGGAAAGGCTACTGGCAAAGGGCCGCTTGACCTTCCGGGCGTCTTTCACCTTTTCGCGCATCACGTCCACCAGCACCAAGTCCGCAGCATCGCGGCCTAGCCGTGACAAAACCTCTATGGCGATTGCCTTGTTGCTCCCAAGGTCGGGCCTTTGCCGTCCAATATCGGCAATCGTTCGCCGCAACTGGCCGCGCTTGAACATCGGGGGCCTGAGTTTCCGGCGGGCTTTGATCGCATTCGGATTGCCCGTATAGCCAAACGTCGCCAACACGCTGTCCACACTCGCAAGCCTGTCTGCGATTGTGCGGCGGGCCAAGTCATAGGCTTCAAGTTCGCCCGCAAGTTCAGCCCGCTTTTTGACCAAGGCCGATATGACGTGAAGCTCTGCCATTGGGGAAAAGTAGCGGATAGGGATTCACAAGTCTTGGTGCGCTTGATACATAAGGCCGACAAATATGACTCACCCCTCCCCAATTCTTGGGGAGGGGCAGGGGTGGGGAACGGAATGGCTCAACTATCTTTGACCCTTGTTACCCCTCCGCCCCGTCCATGCGCTTGGCAATTTCGGCGCGGTAAGGGCTGGCAGGGTAAACCCCAAGGGTTCGCACATAAGACGTGAAGAACGCCAGCTCCTCCAGCGCCAGCCGGACATTGCGGTCCGAGGGGTGGCCTTCGATGTCGGCAAAAAACTGCGTGGCCGAAAAGCGCCCCTCAAGCTGATAGGATTCCAGTTTGGTCATGTTGACGCCATTGGTGGCAAAACCGCCCATGGCCTTGAACAGGGCGGCGGGCACATTGCGCACCCTGAAGACCAAGCTGGTCATGACCGGGCCCTTGCCGGCCTCGGCATCGCGCCGCTCGGTTGAGAGAATGATGAAGCGCGTGGTGTTGTGAACCTCGTCTTCGATGTCGGCGCGCAAGATATCGAGGCCATAGATCTCGCTGGCCAACCGGCTGGCGATGGCGCTGCGGCTCTTGTCCTTTATTTCCGACAATTCGCGCGCTGCCCCCGCTGTATCGATGGCGACCACCGCATCAAGTCCCAATTCGCGGATGACTTTCCGGCACTGGCCCAGCGCATGGACATGACTGTGCACCGACTTGAGATCGGAAGGCTTTGTGCCCTTGACCACCAGCAATTGGTGATGCACGGGCTGGAAATACTCGCCAATGATGGCAAGGCTCGAAGCCGGCAAAAGATGATGAATATCGGCAACACGTCCCGCCACCGAATTTTCCACCGGAATCATGGCGAGCGCTGCCGTCCCGTCTTTCACCGACTGGAAGGCATCCTCGAAGGTGCGGCAAGCCAGCGGCTCATGGGTGGGGGTCGCTTCAAGGCAGGCAATATGCGAATTGGCCCCGGGTTCGCCCTGGTAGGCAATCTTGTCTTTCATCATCGGTCCTTTAGGGCATCGAACGAGCAAATGGAATCATTTGCGAAGTGGAAGATGCCCCAGATTCAATATGCTACAGCAACCATCCGCGTTCACTTGAACGCGCGTTGCTGTAGGGCGAGGCGGGCGGCCTCAAGGTCGGCTGGCATATCGACGCCCAGCGGCACGCTGTCAACGCGCACCACGGCGATTTTCATGCCATTATCCAGCGCCCGCATCTGTTCCAGCGAACGTTCCTTTTCGCGCCGGGATTGCGGCAAGCTCACGAAGCGCTCCAAAGCCTCGCGGCGATAGGCATAGACGCCGATATGATGCCAGAAAGGGGCGGCATGGCTCGCGTCCACCTGGCGCACGAAGTCGCGGGCAAAGGCCACCTCGCGCCCGTCGCTCAAGGGTGCAATGGCCTTGACGATCTGGGGGTTTGCCACGTCAGCCGTATCGAGGATGGGTGCCGCGATGGTGGAAATTTCAACAGTCTCGTTGGTCAACCCGGCAAGACAGCGCTGCACCGCAAGGGGATCAATGGTGGGAAGATCGCCCTGCAGGTTGACGACGTGTGTATAGAGTTCCGCCGGATCACGCAGGCGAAGTGCAGCCGCAACACGGTCGGAACCTGAAGGCAAATTGGCGGCCGTCACCATGGCGTCGCCACCCG
>JANNFZ010000424.1:0-6207 GCA_031380375.1 Hyphomicrobiales bacterium | reverse complement strand
CTGACCTTTACGAAAAGAAACAGGTGAACCCGGCGCTCAAAGGCCAGTTCCATGTCGGCGCGGGCCAATTGCCCGAGAATTTTTGCCATGCTGCCGCCCTTGCCAAGCACGATGGCTTTCTGGCCGTCTCGGGCGACAAATATCACCTGTTTGATCTTGACCGAGCCGTCTTTCATGTCCTCCCAGCTTTCGGTCTCCACCGTCGAGGAATAGGGCAGCTCCTCATGCAGCCGCTCGTAGATTTTCTCGCGGGTGATCTCGGAGGCGAGGAAGCGCAGGTTCAAATCCGCCGTCTGGTCCTCAGGGTAATGCCACGGCCCCTCGGGCATAAGGGCTGCGAGCCTTGTCCGGAGTTTCGCCGTGCCCGATCCTGTCAGCGCCGAGATCATGAAGGTCTCATCAAAGGGGAACGCTTCGTTGAGTTTCTGCGACAGGGGCAAAAGCGTTTCTGCACGCACCAGATCGATCTTGTTGATAGCCAGCATGGCGCGTGCCTTGACGGCCTTTAACTGTGCAATGATCGCCTCAGCCTGGTCATCCAATCCGCGCCGCGCATCAACCAGCAGCAGCACGGCATCGGCTTCGCTTGCCCCCATCCAGGCATTTTCGACCATGGCCTCGTCGAGCTTGCGCTTCGGCACGAATATGCCCGGCGTATCCACAAGTACTGCTTGCGACGTGCCCTCAACGAGAATGGCACGAATGCGGGCTCTCGTGGTCTGGACCTTGTGGCTGACAATGGAAATCTTGGTGCCAACAAGCGCATTGACCAAAGTGGACTTTCCGGCATTGGGAGCGCCGATAATGGCCACAAAGCCAAATCTTGTTTTTTCCGCAGTGTTCATCGTAATCCCTCCCGGACGATAAAGGCCTGCGCCGCCGCCATTTCGGCGCTCTGCTTGCTGGCTCCTTCGCCGCGGGCCGGCCCGTGATCTCCAATATGCAAATCCACCAGGAAATGCGGTTTGTGCTCGGGTCCCCGGCGGCCTGAAACCTCATAGCGCGGCAAGGCCAGTGCCTTGGCCAACGCCCATTCCTGCACGAAAGTCTTGGCGTCTTTTTGCGCCGTGTCCGGCTGTTCGATAAACACCATCCAGTGCTTCAGCACCACATGGGTCGCCTTGGCAAATCCGCCATCGAGATAGACCGCACCCACCAGCGCTTCCACCACATCACCAAGCACCGAGCGTATGCGTTGCACGCCCTGGCGCTTTTCGGTCTCACCGACAATGATATGTTCGGCAAGCCCCATCGCCTCACCGACAGCGGCGCACACCTCGCCCCGGACAATGGCACTGTGCCGGGCCGCGAGCTTGCCTTCCTTTTCCTTGTGGTGGCGCTTGAGCAGCGCATCAGCAATGACGAGGCTCAAGACCCGGTCGCCAAGAAATTCCAGCCGCTCATAATCTTTTGCCTGCTTTCGGCTTGAGCCGTGTGTCAGGGCTTGCTCCAGCAGTGCCCCATCCTTGAAGACATAACCCAATTTTCCGGTTAGCCTGATTCTCGATGGTTTTCGCGGGACTCCCAAACCAGCCTCAGATCAGGTTGAAGAAACGTGACCAGCGGATGGCAAAGGGCCATTCCCAGACCTTCCACAAGGTCGCGTCCGAGGAAATCGAGAAGAACAGGATGTCGGCCCGACCCACATAATTTTCCAGCGGCACATAGCCAACCGCGTCAAGGAAGCGCGAATCCTGACTGTTGTCGCGGTTGTCGCCCATCATGAAGTAATGCCCCTCCGGCACCACATAAACGTCGGTGTTGTCGGCGCCACTCAGCGGATTGGCATCAAGGACATTGTAGACTACCCCGTTGGGCAGGGTTTCCTGGTACTGCGGAATAGGCAAACCGCCGCCGCCATCGCTGTCGGGGTCGACATAATCCTCAACGCGCACCTTGGGCACGCTTGCATCATTGATGTAGAGGACGCCGTCCTTCATCTGGATGCGGTCACCGGGCAAACCGATCACCCGCTTGATATAGTCAATCTCGGTATTGGTCGGCAGCTTGAACACCGCCACGTCGCCACGTTCCGGGGTTTCGGCGAGAACTTTGCGGCCCGCAAAATCAATCGGGCAGCAACTCACAAAAGTCGCACCCCCAAGGCCCAGGGAAAAGTTGAAGGAATACTTGCCATAACCATAGGAAAGCTTTGAAACAAAAAGATAATCCCCTACTTTCAAAGTCGGGTACATGGACGACGACGGGATGTTGAAGGGCTGGTAAAAGAAGGTTCGCACAAAAAACGCAATGGCCAGCGCCTGGATGATTACCTTGGCGGTTTCCCAGATGCCATCATCTTTCTTGCGACCCGACGAACGGGTCGCCGCGATGCTGTGGTCTTCTTTGTGCATGAAACATCAAGGCCGCGCGAGGCGGCCCTCCATTCGTTCAATTGCCGTATATAGTTTCCACAGCTTTCGCCCGCAATCTTGGCAAGACCAAGCCGAAACCTTGTTGCAATTCTGCAACAGGTCAGGCGGTTTCGATGATTACGATGGCTTGGGCATAAGGGTATTCGTCGGTCATCGTCAGATGGATCTTGGCTACCTGTCCGGCGGGTGTCATGCGTTGCAGACGGGCCGCGGCACCATTGGTGAGTTGCAAAGTCGGCTTGCCTGAGGGCTCATTAACTACGCCCATGTCGCGCCAAAAGACGCCCTGGCTCATGCCTGTGCCCAAGGCTTTGGAACAGGCCTCCTTGGCGGCAAAACGCTTGGCGTAAGAAGCTGCGCGTTGCGCCCTTCGGTCGGATTTCCGCCGTTCGATTTCAGTGAACACGCGTTGCGTGAAACGGGCATCATGACGGGCCAGCGTCTTCTCAATTCGTCGGATATCGATAATGTCATTGCCAAGCCCGATGATCACTTCGCTAGCCCCCGGCTTCCTGGCTTGACGGCGGGGAGGTGCAGCAATTCCGGAGGCAGCTGGTCGGCCGCATAGGTTGGCACATCAAGTTGCGTGAGTGCAAAAAGCGGCACCCCGACATGGGCTTTGCCACCCGAGCGGTCGATCAGGCAGGCGGCCGCAATCGTCACACCACCTTCCGCCACTATGCCATCGATGCATTCCCGCGATGAAAGTCCTGTGGTCACAATATCCTCGACCATCAGAACACGAGCCCCCTTCTGAATGTCAAATCCCCGGCGCAAGGCCAGCTTGCCCTCGACACGCTCAAAGAAAATTGCCGGCACGCCCAGTTGCCGGGCCATCTCATAACCCACAACAACGCCCCCCATGGCCGGCGACACCACAAGATCAAACGGCCCGGCGGCGCGCGTTTTTTCCGCCAGGGCCGCACAAAGTCGCTGAGCCCGCGCCGGGTCCATCAGCACGCGGGCACATTGCAGATAGCGCGGGCTGTGCAGCCCCGATGACAAAATGAAATGCCCTTCCAACAACGCCCCTGCGGCGCGAAACTCCGCCAGCACTTCCTCATGCGTCAACGCCATTATCCCGTGACCCGCTTTACTTTGTTCACCGTTGGCTTGGCTTTGAGCCCGTTCATGATGTCGTTCAAGTGCCGGTTGTCAAAGACCTCCAACAGAACCATGAGATCGAAGAAATCATTCACACCTTCGCGCTTGTGCAAAGTGAGTTCGTCGATATTGCCGCCATGTTCGCCAATGACCTGTGTTACTTGCGCCAGCGTGCCAACCTCATTGATCAGTTCCATGGTGATGCGCGCCGGAAAGCGCTGGCCCTCTTCAGCCACACCCCAGGCAAGATCAACCCAGCGTTCCGGCTCGTTGTCGAACTGCTCCAGTGCTTTGGCAAAGATCGGATAAATGGTGATGCCCTCTTTCGGCGTCAGGATGCCGACAATCCGGTCACCCGGCACGGCACCCGTATCAAGGTGAATGCGCAGCGCACTTCCTGGTGCGGCACCGCGCACCGGAATACCCATGGGCTTGCCCTTGCCCGCCTTGCCCTCGGCCGCCTTGCGCCGCGCCGCCCGCATGTCTTTCTCGTCAACGGCGATGCCCAGTGCCTTCAACACGTCAAAACCCGAAAGCTCGCCCTTGCCCACGGCGGCCAGCGCATCATCGGCATTGCGGTGACCAAGCCGTGGCACCGCCGCCGCCACTGCCTTGTCGGAATATTCAATCTTGTGGCGCTCCAGAAGCTTGCTGACAATTTCGCGGCCAAGCCCGGCAAACTGCTTTCGCACCGCTGTCCGCGTGGCCCTGCGGATAGCGGCCTTGGCCTTGCCGGTCACAGCAATGGCTTCCCAGGCTGGAGGTGGTGATTGCGCCTCGGACCGGATGATCTGCACTTCATCGCCGTTGTTCAATTGCGTGACCAATGGCGCATGACTGCCGTTGATGCGGGCACCAACGCAACTGTCACCAACCGAGGTATGCACCGCATAGGCAAAGTCGATGGGTGTTGCCCCGCGCGGCAACGCGATCAGCTGTCCCTTCGGTGTGAAGCAGAAGACCTGGTCGTGGAACAGTTCGAGCTTGGTGTGTTCCAGAAACTCCTTCGGGCTGTCGCCTTCCTGCAGGACTTCCATCAGGTGGCGGAGCCAGCGATAGGCGTTGGACTCGGCCGATCCTTCCCGCGCGCCAAGTTCGGCCTGCTTGACCTCTGGCGAGTCTTTGTACAGCGCGTGTGCCGCAACACCACGCTCGGCGATCTCATGCATGATGCGCGTGCGGATTTGCATTTCCACGCGCATGTGATGCGGCCCCACAACAGTTGTATGCAGTGAGCGATAGTCATTCTGCTTTGGGGTCGAGATATAATCCTTGAAACGCCCGGGCACCGCCCGCCACTTCCGGTGCACAAGCCCCATGGCCCGGTAACACTCATCGAGCGTCGAAACGAGCACCCGGAACCCGAAGATGTCGGAGAGTTGATCAAGCGACAGGTGCTTCCGTTCCATCTTGCGCCAAATGGAGAAAGGCCGTTTTTCACGGCCGAACACCACGGCAGTGATGCCGCGGTCCTCGAAAGTCTTGAGCAATTCCTGCTCGATTTCCTTCAGCACATCACCGCTTTCCTGGTGCAGCCGGTGCAGGCGATCGGCAATAATCTTGTTGGCGTCGGGATTGAGAATGCGGAAGCAAATGTCTTCCATTTCGTCGCGGATTAACTGCATGCCCATGCGGCCGGCAAGCGGCGCATAAATATCCATGGTTTCCTGGGCGATGCGGGCACGCTTTTCCGGCTTCACCCATTCCAGCGTGCGCAAATTGTGTAGACGGTCGGCGAGCTTCACCAGAAGCACCCGCACATCCTTGGATACGGCCAGGAGCAGCTTCCGCAGGTTCTCGGCCTCGGTTGCTTCCTTGGTCACCCGGTCCAGTTGCTTGATCTTGGTCAGGCCATCGACAAGGGCGGCGATCTCGGGGCCAAATTTCTCGGAAATGTCCTGCGTCGTGGAGCCTGTGTCCTCCACTGTGTCGTGCAAGAGGGCCGCGGCAATGGTGGCGTCGTCAAGCTTCATGTCCGCAAGAATCGCCGCCACTTCCAGGGGGTGGTTGAAGTAGGCCTCGCCCGATTCCCGCTTCTGGTTGCCATGGGCCTTCATGGCATAGACATAGGCACGATTGAGCAGGTCCTCATTCGCGTCGGGGTCGTAGCGTGTCACCCGCTCGACCAACTCGTATTGGCGGATCATCCCGTCAGGATGACGCAAAAAAAAGCCGGGCGGAAGGCCCGGCCATTAATTCTGGAATATATGGCGAATTAGTACCCGTTGCGCTGGCTTCCCGGGCTTTCGGCGGGCGGCAAGCCTTCGAGGCCACGCAGCAGTTCTTCCTCGGTCATCTGCTCGAATTCCGAGGTGTCTTCGTTGGTGTCATTGGCAACGACCATTTCACCCGACTGGGTGATCAGCGGGGTTTCCGTCTCTTCCGGCTCATCCACTTCCACATGCTTCTGCATGGCGTGGATGAATTCCTCGCGGAGGTCGTCCTTGTTGATTGTTTCCGCCGCGATTTCACGAAGCGACACCACAGGGTCCTTGTCCCGGTCGCGCTCCACCGTCAGGGAAGCACCCTGGGCAATGAGGCGGGCCCGGTACGCCGAGAGCAAAACGAGCTCAAAGCGGTTCGGCAATTTGTCGATGCAGTCTTCGATGGTGACGCGCGCCATGAAGCGAAAACTCCTGGAAAGGGTGGGAATTGGGGCGGCTTCTAGCCATGTTGGGTGGCAAAGGCAAGCCCGACAGCGAGATCACAAAGCTTCATCCAGAAATGC
>JANNFZ010000406.1:0-3796 GCA_031380375.1 Hyphomicrobiales bacterium | reverse complement strand
CTCAAAAGCCACCGACGCGTAAAAGCACTCGTCAGCGGCGGCTGGAACCGCGCAAACCAATAAAGCAAGGCCGGCAAGAGCAACGCGCATCATCACCACATATTCATGGCCATACGGGCTTCGTCCGACATGCGGGAATGGTCCCAGGGCGGGTCGAAAACGATCTTGGCCTTGACGCCTTGCACCCCCGGCACGGAGCCCACGGCATTTTCCACCCAGCCCGGCATGTCGCCAGCCACCGGACAACCTGGTGCTGTCAACGTCATGTCGATGGCGACGTTGCGGTCATCATCGACATCAACCTTGTAGATGAGGCCCAACTCATAAATATCCACCGGAATTTCCGGGTCATAAACTGTCTTGAGCGCGGCCACGATATCATCGGTCAGGCGCGCCAGTTCATCGGCCGGAATGGCCGAGGGGTTGGGCGCGTTTTCAATGGCTGCTGACACTTCGCTGGTCATCCGAATATCCTCTGGGCAGAGATAAGGGCGTCTGCCAGTTTATCAACCTCTTCCCGCGTATTGTACATGGCGAAGGAAGCCCGGCAGGTGGCAGTGACACCAAAGCGCTGCAACAGCGGCTGGGTGCAATGGGTGCCGGCCCTGACCGCCACGCCATGACGGTCAATGACGGTTGCCACATCATGGGCATGGGCCCCGTTCATGGTGAAAGAGATGATCGGACCCTTGGCCCGCGCCGCGCCAAATATGCGCAGCGAATTGATGGCGCGCAGGCGCTCCATGGCGTAGTCATGAAGGCTCTTTTCATGGTCGGCGATTGCCGCAAGGCCGGTGGCTGTCATGTAGTCAAGTGCTGCGCCAAGGCCGATGGCCTCGACAATGGCCGGGGTTCCGGCTTCGAACCTGTGCGGCGGATCATTGTAGGTGATGCCGCTTTCAGTGACTTCTGAAATCATCTCGCCACCGCCTTGATAAGGCGGCATTTTCTGCAAGTGTTCAGCCTTGCCATAGAGCACGCCAATGCCTGTGGGACCATAGGTCTTATGACCAGTGAAAACGAGGAAATCAGCGTCGAGCGCTTGCACGTCAACTGACCCGTGAACCGCACCTTGGCTGGCATCGACCAGCACAGGGATGCCCTTGGCATGGGCCAGATCAATCACATCCTTCACCGGCACGATGGTGCCCAAGGCGTTGGACATCATGGTGATGGCGACCATTTTGGTTTTGGCGGTCAGAAGCCTGGCAAATTCCTCCAGAAGGAAATTGCCGTTGTCATCGATGGGTGCCCATTTGATGACGGCACCCCGGCGCTCGCGGTGAAAATGCCAGGGCACGATGTTGGAATGATGCTCGAGGATGGAGAGGACAATCTCGTCGCCTTCGCCGATCACCATCCCACCGTAGCTTTGCGCAACGAGGTTGATGGCTTCCGTGGCGTTGCGGGTGAAGATGATCTGGTCCTTCGACGGCGCGTTGAGAAAACGGCGGACACTTTCGCGGGCATCCTCAAAGGCTTGCGTTGCGGTATTGGACAGGAAATGCAGACCCCGGTGCACATTGGCATATTCCATGGTCATGCTGTGGGTCATCGCGTCGATGACGGCTTTGGGCTTCTGGGCCGAGGCGGCGTTGTCGAGATAAACGAGCGGCTTTCCATAAACCTCGCGGGCGAGGATGGGAAAGTCGGCGCGGATGCGGTCGACGTCGAGCATGGTCAGCGCCGCAAGCCCTCGGCATATGCCGCGAGAGCGTCCCTGATCGCCTCGTTCTCGACTGTCTCGATGGCTTCAGTGACGAAAGCCTGGATCAGCAGCGTGCGGGCCTCCGCTTCCGATATGCCGCGCGAGCGCAAGTAGAACAGATGGTCATGGTTGAGATCGCCCGAAGTTGCACCATGGCCGCAGACCACATCATCGGCGTAGATTTCCAGTTCCGGCTTGGCATCGAATTCCGCCGTCTCCGACAAGAGAAGTGCATGCGATGATTGCTTGCCGTCGGTTTTCTGGGCGTGGGGCCGGACGATGACCTTGCCCTGGAATATGCCGCGGGCATGGCCGTCCATCACTACTTTGAACAGCTCACGCGAGGTACAATGGGGCACGGCATGGTCAACGATCAACCGCGTGTCGGCATGTTGCTTGCCCGAGAGCAGATAGGCTCCGGAAATCCTGGCGTCTGTTCCCTCACCCCCGAAGGTGTAGGTGCCGTTCTGGCGATTGATGGCAGCGCCTGCCGTGAGTGTGAAATCCCGAAGTACAGCCTTGGCACCCATGGTCACATTGGCATGGCCCAAATGGGTGGCCTTGACGGACTCGCATTGGACCTTGACGCGATCAAGCCTTGCTCCATCGCCCAAGACCACGTCGTGATTTGCAATCTGGAAATACTCGCCCTCGCCGAGGAAGGTTTCAATCACCGTGGCAGAAGCACCCGGCGCCACTTCGAGCCTGTGATGCACGGCGTATGCGCGTGGTGCTTCTTCCGTTACGATATGGATGATTTCGATGGGCCTGTCGGCATTGCCATCGAGCGTGAGCGTGATACCCCTGGCTTCAAGGGTGCGGGCCATCATCGAGATTTCGTCGTTGCTGGTGGCAACAAGTCCCGTGTTTTCAACCACTGCCATCTGCGAGCGTTTGGCATCAACAACGCCGTTCACGACCACAATGCGCTGCGCCTTCACGGCGGCCAGTGGCGACGACGCAAGCAGGCGGTCAATATCCGCAGGCTTCGCCGTGACTTGGTGCTTCACATAAGGAGTTGCGACCATGCGGCGCAAATCCGTCCACTTCCACTCCTCCATGCGGCGGTGCGGCAGGGCGAAACCCAGCGCCTCTTCGGCGGCGGTTTTGGGGACCATCATGTTCACGCGGCTTTCCCCGCAAAATCAGCATAGCCATTGGCTTCGAGTTCCAGCGCCAGTTCCTTGCCGCCGGTTTTGACGATGCGGCCATCGGACAGCACATGCACCTTGTCGGGCACGATATAGTCAAGCAGGCGCTGGTAATGGGTGATGACGATCATGGCGCGGTCCGGCGAACGCAATGCGTTGACGCCATCGGCCACGACGCGGAGCGCATCGATATCAAGGCCCGAATCGGTTTCATCAAGCACACAAAGTGTTGGTTCGAGCACCGCCATCTGGAGAATTTCGGCGCGCTTTTTTTCACCGCCCGAAAAACCCACGTTGACGGGGCGCCTTAACATGTCCTGCGAAATGTTGAGTTTGGCTGCTTTCTCCTTCACGTGGCGCATGAAGTCGGGAGCAGTCATGTCTTTCTGTCCCCGCGCCTTGCGTTGGGCATTGAGCGCCACTTTGAGGAACTGCATGGTGGCAACGCCTGGAATCTCGATCGGATACTGGAAGGCGAGGAACACGCCAGCCGCTGCCCGCTGGTCCGGTGTCATGGCGAGAAGATCTGCACCCTTGTAGGTGATCGAACCTTCGGTGACCTCATAGCCTTCGCGGCCTGACAGCACATAGGACAGCGTCGACTTGCCTGAGCCGTTGGGGCCCATGATGGCGTGGACTTCACCGGGCATCACCGAGAGTGTGAGACCTTTGAGAATTTCGCGCTTTTCATCGGCGAGGCGGACGTGGAGATTTTTGATAGAGAGCATGTTAGCCAACCGAACCTTCAAGTGAGATGCCAATAGAATGTCGTTTCCCTCTCCCCTTGTGGGAGAGGGTGATTTGCAAGTCCTTCACGCGAAAATCGGGAGAGGGGTACCCCTCTTCCGCTTCGAAAGGGGAGAAGGTTAGTGGAGATGTTCTCAACCAACTGAGCCCTCCAAGCTGATACCTATCAATTTTTGTGTTTCCGCCATGA
>JANNFZ010000382.1:0-3778 GCA_031380375.1 Hyphomicrobiales bacterium | reverse complement strand
GCTCAGGTAATTTGCTGAAGTCCCGAAAACCATGATCCGGTGCTTGTCGAGTTCCTCGACGGCCTTCGGAATGCCGCGCTGCTTCACGTAATCAAGCGAGGCATAGATATGGTGATGCACCGTGAAGAGCTTGCGTTGGATGAGGTCTGGTTGGGTCGGCCTGCGCAAGCGGATGGCCACGTCGGCCTCACGCATGGAAAGGTCGAGCTCCTCGTCCTCAAGCAGCAACTGCACCTGGATGTCAGGATAGAGTTCCATGAACTCCTTGATGCGCGGCGTGAGCCAGATGGAACCAAGGCCGACCGTGGTGGTGATCTTCAATTCGCCCGTCGGTTTTTCCTTTGAATCCATCAGGCGGGTTTTGGCGGCGGCGAGCTTGGTGTAGACCTCGTGCGCCGTGCGATACAAAACCTCACCCTGTTCCGTCAGGATCAATCCCCTGGCGTGGCGGTGAAACAGCGGCACATGGAGGTCAGTCTCAAGCGCGCTGATCTGGCGACTGACGGCGGATTGCGAGAGATTGAGTTCGTGGCCCGCATGGGTGAAACTGCCGGCGTCGGCCACGGCGTGAAAAATGCGCAACTTGTCCCAGTCCATGATTTATTCCGCCGCCATTCTTTGTGTGTTCGCTTCAGCATGCAAAAACTTTTCAGCTTCCAATGCGGCCATGCAGCCCATGCCGGCTGCCGTGACAGCCTGGCGATAGATATCGTCTGACACATCGCCCGCCGCATAGACGCCTGGAATTTCCGTCTGCGTGGACCAGGGTGCTGTGATGAGATAGCCGCCGTTCTTGAAGGGCAATTGCCCTTCGAACAATTCAGTCGCGGGCTTATGGCCGATGGCGATGAACACGCCATCAACGTCGATGATTTCGACCGCACCGGATTTTACGTTTTTCAAACGCACCGAGGTGACACCCTTGGGGTCGCTGGTGCCCAGCACTTCGTCAAGGGCCGTTTCCCACTTCACTTTGATTTTGGGATGCTTGAACAGGCGGTCCTGCAAAATGCGCTCGGCCCTGAATTCATTGCGGCGGTGAATGACCGTCACTTCCGAGGCGAAGTTGGTGAGGAAAAGCGCTTCCTCGACAGCCGTGTTGCCGCCGCCCACCACCAGCACTTTCTTGTTGCGGTAGAAAAAGCCGTCACAGGTCGCGCAGGCCGAAACGCCGAAACCCTTGAATTGGCTTTCGCTCGGCAGGTCGAGCCATTTGGCTTGCGCGCCCGTGGCGATGATCAGGGCATCGCAGGTATATTCCATGCCCGAGTCTCCCTTCAGCCAGATGGGCCGCTGGTTCAGTTTCACTTCGGTGATGGTGTCGGAAATGGTTTCCGTGCCCATGTGTTCGGCCTGGGCTTTCATCTCGTCCATGAGCCAGGGGCCTTGGATGGTCTTGGCAAAGCCTGGATAGTTTTCGACATCGGTGGTGATGGTGAGCTGGCCGCCCGGCTGGATGCCCTGAATGATAATAGGTTTCAGCATGGCGCGCGCCGCATAGATCGCCGCCGTGTAACCGGCAGGGCCTGAGCCAAGGATAATTACGCGGGAGTGGCGCGTCGTCATGGGAGCCGTCCTTAGGGGGAGCTATGAGTTTTCAGCATAGCTTATTTGGGGAATGCGGCAAGGGGCAGCAAGGGACAATTCACAGTGGAATGGGGATGCGCGCACCCTGCACCGGCATCGGCCGCGGAGAATATATGCGTAACCAGGTCTTTAATTCACAGGAGCGGCATTTGGCTCGTGCTCAAGGAACAGACTCACCCGCAGGCCGCCAAGCGGGGACCTGCCATAGATCAACTTTATTTCATAGAGGTCCGCGATATCTGAGACGATGGCCAGTCCGAGGCCAAAGCCGCGTGTTGATTCATCGAGACGGTGGCCACGTTCAAAAATATTGGAATGCTCAACTTCGGCCACGCCCGAACCATCGTCTTCGATCGAGATGGTGCGTTCGGCGAAGCCGATTTCGACGCGCGAAGCTGCAAATTTGCGTGCGTTGTCCAACAGGTTTCCGAGAAGTTCAAGCAGATCGTTGCGCTCAAGCGGCACCATGGTGCCGGGGGGCACTCCATTCGCCCATAAGATGTCGCGATCAGCAGGGAGGCGCCGGAGTGTTTCCACGACGCTGTCGATCGCTTCGGCGAGATTGGTTTGGTCACGGCCCCTTCCGGTGGAAAGTCTTGCGCGCACAAGGCCGCGGTCCACATGCCTGCGCATGCCGTCAATCTGTCCGTCAATTTCCCTGCCGAGTTTTGCGAGCTTCCGTTTCCTAAGTTCGCGGGCGATCACCGAAAGCACAGCAAGCGGCGTCATCAGCCCGTGGGCGAGATCGCCGGCGCGCTTCCTTGCCCGTTCAAGTGATTTGTCGCGCTGGTCGAGCACGTCGTTGAATTCCGCAACCAGCGGTGCAACTTCGGTCGGAAAGCTGCCTTCGAGGCGCCGCGTCCGGCTTGAGCGCAAGGATGACAACTGGGCGCGCAGCGCCTGCATGGGCCGAAGTCCCACAGATACTTGAACCCAGGCGGCAAGTGTGAGGCAAAGGCCGATCAACGACAAATAGAGGAAAAGCTGATTGCGAAAACTTGCAAGAGGCTCCGAAACTTCCTCCGCATGGACGCTCACGCGCAATTGCAGAATGACGTCGCCTTGTTCACTGCCGATCGTGACTGTCTTTTCGCTGGACACCAGGGTTTCACCTTCCGGGCCCAGTTCACCTTTCGAATCATCGGTTGCATTGTCCCAGTATGAGCGTGAACGCAGGGGTTGCGACGCCGCGACAGGCGCAGGTTCAAGCCGCACAATGCGCCAGTACTTGCCGCCATATGGCATCTCGTAGCGGGGGTCTGCAAGGGTATGCACGACTGCAATCTCTCCCGTCGCTGAAACTTCAATGGCACCGACAAGTTGCAGGAGATCGTTGTTGAGTTCCAGCATTACGCGTTCGCGGACCTGGCGTTCAAACAGCGCAGTAAGGGCAAGTCCGGCGGCCAGAAGTGCGGCTGCAATCGAAATGACTGCAGCAACAAGCAGCCGGATGCGCAGCGAGCCCGGTCTCATGGGTCGCCAAGGGCAATGCGATAGCCAAAGCCCCGTTTGGTCTCAATCAGTTTGACCTTGAGTTTCTTGCGGAGACGGCCAACCAGCGCCTCGATGGCGTTGGAATTGCGCTCGCTGTCATGGGAATAGAGCGCATCGCTCAATTCAACCTGTGAAACAACGCGACCGAGATTGTGGGACAGGTAGCTGATCAAACGGTACTCCAGCGGCGTCAGGGCTGCGGGAAGACCGTTCACAGTGACCCGCATGGTGCGTGGCTCGACGCTGACCGGGCCGATTGTGATGACGGGTTGCACCTGGCCCACCGAGCGTCGCAGCAATGCACGCAGCCTCGCCATGAGTTCTTCCATGCGAAATGGCTTTGCCAAATAGTCATCAGCCCCGGCATCAATGCCATCGACCCGTTCAGCCCATGCGCCCCTGGCTGTCAGGACGATGATGGGAGTCGCCAGACCCTCGTTGCGCCAGCGCTTGAGAATGGTCAGGCCGTCAAGATTCGGCAGTCCCAGGTCAAGTATGATCGTGGAATAGCCGCCGGTGCCGCCACGAAACCAGGCATCTTCGCCTTCGTTCGAAATCTCGGCAATGTAGCCGCAGGCCCGCACGGCTTCCGCGATGTCGTCGGCAATGCGGTGTTCATCCTCGACAATCAGGATGCGCATCACAAGCCCTTGACGCGCGTGATCTGGCGGCTGACGGCGTTGACCTGTACTTCGAT
>JANNFZ010000361.1:0-4235 GCA_031380375.1 Hyphomicrobiales bacterium | reverse complement strand
AACAGGAGTAACATCAGCGATGAAAACTGCGGCACCGGCAATTTTTGCGAAGATCGTGTTCGCCAAGTCCGGACTACCTGGCACTCCTGCGCGATCGTGATCCAAATGCAGGGAACCACGTCGAGCTTCTTCGGCGGGCTCTTCAATGTCGGGCTGTTGGCGAAGGAGTTCGATCGCTTCCTTCAGGGCATCTCGCACAAAATGCCGCGATACTCTGCCCGGTAAATCCGATTGCCAGGCCCAGAAAACTTTCATTGATCAAAATCTCGTTTTGGGATTCGTTTATTTGAATTGTCTATTATGCGTCGCCTCAAACCAACTCCACCTTCAACTCCCGTCCGACAAACCTTGCCGCCCTCTGCAATGTCTCAATCGTGATATTGCCTGACGTTGGGTCGAGAATGCGGTCGATCTGGGTTCGGCTCGTATCCATCAGTTCGGCGAGTTTCACCTTGGTGATGCGCTTTTTCTTCATCGCCTGCTGCAACTGAAAGGCAATCCGTTCCTTGGCGACGATGGCCGAAAGCTCCTCCTTCAACCCTTCTTTCTCAAGAAATGAATCGAGCGTTGGTCCCCGGTGTTTCTTGCTTTTCATTTCAAAACCTCCTTCATGCGCTTGCGCGCCAGTTCCAAATCAGTTTTCGGTGTTTTCTGTGTTGTCTTGAAGAAGCCATGGAGCACATAGAACTCACCATCGAACACGCAGAACAACAACCGCCCAATGCGGCCACCCGCAAGGTTGCTGCGCACTTCCCACAGACCTTGGCCAAGACTTTTGCAGAGCGGCATACCGATTGGCCAATTTTCCTGAACGCGCAGCAGGTCAAGGCCAATCTCTCGCTTGTCAGCCGCTGGCAGCGATCTCAGCCATTCCAAAACAGGCACGCGTCCTGCCCCTGTTTTGTAAAAAACAACTTTCAGCATTGTTTCTTCATGTACAATATAATGTGCATATTGTCAATGTATGATTTGCGGGCTCCGGCCCCGTGGGTAAGGGTCCCTTCCCACATCCACCAACTTTGCTAATGTCTCCGGGGGAATGAGGCATGGAATGTCCGGAATTTTTGAAACCGACGCATTGATCATCGGCGCAGGTGCCGCAGGCCTCTATGCCGCCGACCGCCTGCGCGTCGCTGGCATTCCCTTCATCGTGCTCGAAGCTGCTGCCCACGGCGGCGGGCGCATCCAGTCGCGGCCCGAATTGAACTCGGCACTCGGCCTCGTGCTCGACGAGGGTGCCAATCTCATCAACTCCACCGACACAATTGTCATCCGCCTGCTCAACCGCTTCAACATTCCCTATGTCCGCCGCCTGACGCTTGGCACCGACAGCATGCACTATGTCCACGCCGGCAGGCTCTATGACCAGCGTGGCTTCGAGCGCGAAATTTTCACGAAGAACTCTGCGGTCCTCGCCCGCTATGCCGAAGACCAGGCGGCATGGAACGCCGCCACCGACCGCGACAATGATCCCCGCTTCATCAACGAGAGCATGGCCTCCTACTTCGCCCGCATCTCTGCCGATCCAATGCTGCAAACCATGATGACGTCGTTCTTCTGGAGCGAATATGGTCGCAGCCTTGCGGAATTGAACCTGCATGTCTTGTTCGACTACCTCCACATCGACACGCAAAAGCAGTTCTTCCAGCTCATTCCCAATGCCGATGAAGCCTTCACGGTGCCCGACGGGGCCGAGCAGATCACCCAAGGCCTTGAAGCGGCGGCCCGCGCCCACATCCGCTATGGCCATCCCGTCACCCGCATCCATGATGATGGCGGCGCTCACATCACCGTCGAAGCTGAACCCGCTCATGGGTCACTGGCAACCTACCAGGCCCGCATGCTGTTTTTTGCCGCACCACTTCACAGCCTGAAACACATGGAGGTCTCGGTGCAAGGCCTGTCGCCGGAAGCGCTCGCCGAAGCCCGCGCCTCGACCTATGCCCGGGGAGTGAAGCTCCATCTCAAATTCCGCGACGGCTTCCATCACCTCTACCGCTTTCAGGGCATTTTGCTGACCGACACGGGCGAGCAGATTTGGCCGTCGAGTACCGGCCAGGGCGGTGCCGGATTGCTGACGGTGCTGATGGGGCCATTTGCATCCAACGGCCGGGGGATCGACACTGCGACTCGGCATGTGCTGGAGACACTGACCCTCGTCGCTCCGGGAATCCGCGAATATTTCGTGGGCGCAGAGCTGAGCGAGGCCCCCATGAGCTATTCCGGAGCCCTTCGTCCCGGCGAAGACGCCGACCTTGCCATTGTTGAAGGGGCGCTGCGCTGGATCACCATTGGCGAGGCCGCAGGTGAAGACCTGCAAGGTTATCTCGAAGGTGCATTGCGCAGCGCTGACAGGGGTGTTGCGCGCTACATTATGGCGAGGCGCGCCAGTCAATAATTGCCCGTCTCAATCGCCCAGCGCCAGCGGCTTCAATTCCTCAAACCTGTCGCCGGGCCCGGGATTTGCCGCAGCACATTTTCCGCCGAAATGATTCATGATGCCCCACACCGCATTGAGCGAAGTTTGCACGGCCCCCTCAACCCAGCCCGGCGTCCATGAAATATCATCACCCGCCAGAAAAATGCCGCGCTCCGCTGGCGGCAGGCCGCTTTGCATGAACTGGCAATACATGCGGTGGTTATAGCGGTAGTGGCCGGGCAACGCCCCCTTGAAGGCACCGAGAAAATTCGGATCCGACTCCCACGACACGGTAATGGGATCACCGATGATGTGTTTGCGCAAATCAACATCGGGATAGATTTTTCCCAAGGCCTCCAGCGCCAGACGCACGCGCTTTTCCACCGGAAACGGCAGCATCTTAAGTGCGTCACTCATCCATGAATAAGAAAGGCAAATGACACCGGGTTTTCCCGGTCCGTTGTCAAACAAATAGGTGCCGCGCGTCAGCCGGTCAGTGAGCGTCATGCTCATGGGATATTGGCCGGTGGCGGGATCGCGCTTTGTCCAGAAGGGCTCATCGACCATCACGAAAGTCTTGGACGACTGCATGTAGCGGGTGCGGTCCAGCGCCATCCAGTGCTTTTGCGAGAACAGTGATTCATCGGTGTCTATGTAGGTGGTGAGCAGCCAGCTCTGGCATGTCACAAGCACGGCGTCATAACCCTTGGTGGTGCCCCAGCGGTCGGTGACCGCAATTTGCCCGTTGGACTGGCGCTTCAAACGCGTGGCCCCAGGCCTTGGCGCGCCCGCATGCAGGCTTTCAAGCGATGTGCCCTTCGGCCAATGCGCGAGTGTTGCAGGCTGCAATTTCCACAGTCCCCGCGGCACCTGTTCAACGCCCCCCACGATATAGCGCTGATGATCGTCGCAGGCCGTCGCCACCACACGGAGTATTTCCAGCATGGAATTGGGATAGTCGGAATCCCACCCCCCGGTGCCGAAGCCCACCTGGCCGAAGACTTCGCGATGGCGGAATGGTTTGCCCGCGAAGGCATAGGACGTTGCCACGAAATCATAGAAGCTGCGTTCGTCCCAGATGGGAATAAGCTGGTTCCAGATTTCCTTGAGGCGCGGCACATCGCGCTCGCGGATTGCCTGTTGCAAGCCGGAAAAACCGGCACCTTCCTCCAGCGCCTTGTTCCAGTCCTCTGCGATGTCGCGATACATTTGCGGCAGGTCCGCCGCCGTCTCGGCATAGATGCGCTCATCCTCAAGATCGATGACCGTGGAAAGGGCCGCCGGCGTCAGCGGATTGGGAAAGGGCTTCGACTCCAATCCCAGCAAATCGACATAATGGTTGAACACCGTACCGGACACCGGAAAGCGCATGCCGCCCAATTCGGCAATGATGCCGTTGGCTCCGTCAAAGGCTTGCGAGCGCAAACGTCCGCCCATGCGCCCCGCCTCATAGAGCACCGGCTTCAGGCCCATTTTCATCAGCTCATGGCCGGCCAGCACACCAGCGATTCCCGCCCCGATAATGGCCACTTCCTTGCCGTGGTTGGCGGCAGGAATTGACCCAAGGCCTGCCGGATTCTTGATCCAGTCGTCAAAGGCAAAGGGGAAATCTGGCCCGAAATTTGTGACTGGCTTTGAAGTATCCTCATCGGGGGCAAAAAGATTGGTCGAGGCAGTCATGCATCGGTCTCCGTTTTTCCGACCTTGCCATATAAAAAACGCTCCGGCCACGGGGAGATTGCATGCCGGAGACTTGACCTGTATGAACCCCCGCCATGACCACAATTTTCATAGATGGCGAGGCCGGAACCACGGG
>JANNFZ010000324.1:0-6305 GCA_031380375.1 Hyphomicrobiales bacterium | reverse complement strand
CCAGTTGTGGCCGCGTTGTCAATCTGGAATAGGGTGTCTGGCCCTTGTGGTGCCAGTCAAACATCTGGACCTTGGCAAGGCGCATGGCAATCTCGGGTGTGGCAAACCGGCCAACGAGATAGAGCACCATATCCATCCACGATGCAGCACCGCCACAGGTCACTATGCTGCCGTCATAGGTGGCGGCGACGAGAACCCGGTCAGCGTGGACCCGCACACGGGGGTACTCGGCTTTCATCCGTTCGGCAAAGGCCCAGTGGGTCGTGGCATCGCGGCCATCCAGCAGCCCTGCTTCGGCCAGCAGAAACGAACCAGTGCAGATGGAAAACACCTGCGAGCCGTCCTCGTGGGCCTTTCTGACCCATTCGATCAGGCCAGGGTTGCGTTGGCCGAAATCCCCTCCTGACTCAATGAAAACCGTGGGTACCAGCACAATATGGGACGCCGGACCGTCCGCCAGCGTGCGATGAGGGGTTATGCTGATGCCGGTGCTCGTTTTGACAGGGTCCCGCGTTATGCCCACGAGCTCCGGCAGAAACCTGGGCTGCTCAGGCTCGCCCATCACGCGGTTCCACAAAACGCCCGCAGCCCAGAACGCATCATAGAGACCAACCACCACAGAAGGCTCCGCTTCAGGCGGCACGACAATTGATACATTGACCAAGCTTGCCATAGCGAATTTCCTTCTCACGCAATTTGGCACCAAAGCGGGTCATTTGCCATGCCCATCTTGGTGCAAATGACCAGTTTGACCCTTTTCACGCCAATCCCGCTCTCACGCAACTTGGCCCTCCCTTTTATCATTCACCACACTTGCGACCGCTTCAGCAGGGAAAGGAAATGTCAAATGACAACCTACAACGGGAAATGTTTCTGCGGTGCCGTCGAATTCACGGCAACGGGCGAACCCGCGGCGATGGGCTACTGCCATTGCAGTTCCTGCCGGGAATGGTCAGCAGGCCCCGTCAACGCCTTCTCACTATGGGCGCCCGATGCCGTCAAAGTGACCAAGGGAGAGGCAAATATCGGGGTCTTCCACCGGACCGACAATAGCCGGCGGAAGTGGTGCAAGACATGCGGTGGTCATCTCTTCACCGATCATCCGGGCTGGAAACTGGTCGATGTCTATGCCGCCGTCATTCCAAAGATGAAATTCAAACCGGCGTTGCACGTCAATTACCAGGAGACTGTGCTCCCCATGAAGGATGGTTTGCCAAAACAGAAAGACGTGCCGGTTGAAATGGGTGGCAGTGGCGTGCTCATCGCAGAATAGGCCACGTTTTCAGGAACTGATACGCTACTCAAAAACGGCCGCTCGGACGGCGGCAAAGCTTAAAACAAACTGCCGTCCTTGCGCATGAAGGTCATCACGCCTTCAGCTTTTACCGCCATCATGTCGATATCGCTGTAGTGGGCGCGCTCATTGCTGTTGCGCGTCCCGACCTCAAGGTAAACTGCCTTCGCAGTCGTCCTGTTTTGCAGGCAATGGCCATTGCCGTTGCCGGCCTTGAATCCCGCGCACATGCCAGGCGTCAACACATGCTCGCCCGCATCATCAACCAGCACCAACTCGCCCTCAAGCATGTAGATGAACTCGTCTTCGGTCTCGTGCCAATGGCGCTGTGACGACCATGATCCGGGTTCAATGACCGCCAGATTGACGCCGAACTGGTCAAGTCCGAACTGGTCGCCGAGAATGTGCTTGGCGCGGCCGATGCACGGTTCATTGAAAGGTGCCGGATAACGCGAACCGGTCCGTGCTGGCGTATCAGCGGCAACGGAAACGGCTGGAATGGACTTGCTCATGCATGCACCTGTTGTTTTGCCTCGGCCTGGTTCACCGCATCTACGACGGCATCGAAAGTCAGCAAGGTCGAAGCATGCCGCGCCTTGAAATCGCGCACCGGCAGCAGCGCTTCGCAATCAGCCCAACGACCCGTTGGCGGCTCGCCGCTGTGTTCCAGCATCTTGTGCATAACGTCGCGCAAATCCCTGAGCTCCGGCACCGTCGCGCCAATCACATGACGCGCCATGATGGACGACGAAGCCTGTCCCAATGCACATGCTTTCACTTCATGGCCGAAATCCGTGACCACGCCGTTCTGGACCTTGACATCGACAGTCACCTTGGAACCACACAGCCTCGAATGGGCGATGGCTGTGCCATCTGGATCGGCCAAGCGTTGCAACAGCGGAATATCTGCCGCCAGCCCCAGAATTTTTTTGTTGTAAACGTCGTTGATCATGACCATATCCCGCCGGACTTTGACAGAGGCTGGTGAATTTGTGGGCGAGCCTACTCCATGATATAGGGGGCATGCCAATCAAACGCCATCTTCTGATCAGGCACTTAATCCATGGGCGGCATGCAGCCGTAGCATGGTTACCGGAAACAATAGACGCAAGGTAGCAATCCCATGGACGCCAAAGTTTTTCAAAAACCCATTGCCCGCGTGGTGCCGCAGCCCACACAGGAAGAAGCGGAAGCCGCCGTGCGCACGCTGATTGCCTGGGCCGGTGACAATCCCGCCCGCGAAGGGCTTCTCGACACGCCAAGGCGCGTTGCCAAGGCCTACAAGGAATATTTCGCCGGATACCATCAGGATCCCGAAAGCATCCTCGACCGCACCTTCGATGATGTTGGCGGCTATGACGACATGGTTATGCTGCGCGACATCTCTTTCACCTCCCATTGCGAGCACCACATCGCGCCCTTCTATGGCAAGGTCCATGTGGCCTACCTGCCGAATGGCGGCGTCGTCGGCATTTCCAAGATTGCCCGAATTGTCGAAGTTTATTCCCGGCGCCTGCAAACCCAGGAAACCATGACCGCCCAGATCGCCAATGCCATATGTGCAGGCCTAGCGGCCCGTGGTGTTGCTGTCTTCGTTGAAGCTGAGCACACCTGCATGTCGGCGCGCGGCGTGCAGAAACACGGTGTGGCCACGCTGACTTCGCATTTCACCGGTGAACTCAAAACCAACCCGCTTTTGCAGGCGCGTTTCATCGAACTGGTCCGCGGTCCCCGCAGCGCCTACAGCCCTTGATCAGCCATGAAGCTGGATGAAACCACTGCGTTTGAGCCGCGCTATGATGCGAGCGGTCTGATCGGCGTGATCATCCAGGATGCTGCTGACAAGACAGTCCTGATGTTTGCCCACATGAATGCCGAGGCGCTTGCGGCCACCCGCAAAACTGGTCTCATTCATTTCTGGAGCAGGTCACGGCAAAAACTCTGGATGAAGGGCGAGACGTCGGGTGAAACGTTCAAGGTCCAGGGCATCCGCGTCGATTGCGACCAGGACTGCCTGCTGGTTACTGTGACGGCTCAGAAGTCTGGTGCTGCTTGTCATACAGGCAGGCGCAGCTGCTTCTATCGCAGCCTCGCGGATCAACAATTGGTCTTCGACCCTTCCTGAGCGTTATCCTGCCGAGGCGATATAGGCCTTCATGTCCTCGGCTTCCCGTTCAATCGCCTCAATGCGGTGCTTGACCACGTCGCCAATCGAAATCATGCCGATCAGTTTTGTTCCGGAAACCACGGGCAAATGACGGATGCGGTGCGTGGTCATCAGCGACATGAGCGACGCCTCTCCGTCGCCCTCCTGACAGGTTCGCACATTGCGCGTCATGATCGTCGAAACCGGAAGGTCGAGCGCCGATGCGCCATCCTTGCCGACATAGCGCACCACGTCGCGCTCCGAAACGATGCCTTCAATATTGCCATCCGCACCGGTGATCACCACGGCGCCTATGCGCTTTTCGGAAAGGATACGTGCCACGTCGGCGACCCGCGCCGTCGGTCTTGCTGTGATGACGTCGCCGCCCTTGGATTTGAGGATATGTGAGACAGACATGGTGGACCTCACTGCTGCGTCAGTTGAGACTATCACACATCAAGCGCTTGCGGAACCCGCTTTGCGGTCAAGAAAGTAAAAACACAAGAGACCAGCAACAAACCCGCCGAGATGGGCTTCCCAGGCGATGCTCCGCTCGTCGAGAAAGGCGGTACTTCCCAGCGCCTGGCTGCTGCCGGTGATCAGTTGCAAGGCGACAAAAACAGCAGTGAACATCACCGCTGAACGGTCGACCAGCAATTCTGCCGGACGCAGCGGCGTGAGCGCGCTGACATCTCCGCCCCGGCGGAAGCCCGGCGCATACATGATGGGAATGGCGGCGGCCATGCAGCCGGAAACCATGGCGGATGCGCCGATGATGATGAGGAACTTCCCCCAATGCAAAGGCAGCATTGCAGCGGCTCCGGCAATCGCCGTCAATGCCATAAGCGCCAGATAGCGCCACGTCCCGAGTCTCTTCACAACCGGCGTTGAAAAAATCAAAAGCCAGATGCAGTTTGATCCGAGATGCACAAAATCGCCGTGCAGAGCGGCATAGGAGAGAAAACTCCAGACTTGCGACCCTTGCATGAGGGCGATAGGTTCGCCGCCGCCCAGCCGCGCGGGAATGAAGGCAAAAAGGTAAATGGCGTAGATTTGCCAGTCCTGCCCCAGCAGCCAAAGCGCGCCATGCACCGCCGCGAGCCCGAAAATCACCGCTAACACGACAAGCGGCACATTGAAAATGGGCGGTGTTTTCGCCTCGGGGGCGATTTCAGGCATCGGGTCCGTCATGGCTGTCCTGTCTGGCACGGTGGCTGCACCACATACACCAACACGTTTCCAAATGGCACAGGTCAGACGCTTTTGCCGCAGCCGGAGAGTACCATGCTTATTAACGATTCACTCGGCTCAGAGGCTTCCGGCAGCCACATCATGCACCCGGGCAGCCGCAAACTCTTCATCTATTGGGAAAAGTTGCGGGCCGAACGCGCCTACCCCGATCGCAGCGAGATTGACCTTGGCGATCTCCGCGAACTCATGCCTGATCTGATCATCGCCGAAAAGGATCACTTGCGCAAAAGCTATCGCTTTCGGCTGGCTGGCACACGGGTTTGCGACCTGTTTCGAAAAAACCTGACATCCCAGGACTTGCTCAGCGGCTGGGATGCCTTTGAAGCAGATGTAATCGGCAAGCACTTGGCGCTTACTTTTGGCCAGCATCAGCCCATCCTCATGCGGCTTCGTCTCACCACCGACGCCAAACAGGTCGTCGCCGCGGAATTCCTTGGCCTGCCCGTGGAGTCCGACGATAGCCGCATCCAGATCCTTGGCGGTTTCTTCCCCTTCCGCCCTGCCCTGCATTTGGGTCATTCGGCAATCATTGCCCGTGAGTTGTTGGCCATCCGCTCCATTTGGACCGAACACACCAAACAGCCGCAGCCGGAAGTTGAGCGCGGCCCGACATTCCGGGTCATCGAAGGCGGCCTGAAGGCACGCTGAACGACAATTGTCGGCAACACTTTAACCCCCCGTTTACCGCAGTCTCAGTAAGTTCGTCGCATGTCGGCGCGTCCGGCTGGACGCAGCGTGAAGGATTTGCGGACCACAATGAAATCTGAGGTATCAACGTGAGTGCCCTCGCCATCGAAGACCTGAGCCCCGCCGCCCCGCAAAAGGGTTCACACATCGTATTCGGGCGCTTCATGCTGCCCGACATGACCGAACATGCCTGCCAGGTACTCGACTTGAAACTGGATGGCGCGGTGTTTGTGTCGAACAATGCTCCACCGCCCGGTGTTGCCATAGTGGCCTATCTTGAGGAACTGGGACGCGTTGAACTGATCTCCGATGCGCCAGTGCAAGGTGGGTTCAGGGTACGTTTTACAGCCAAAGGTTCGCGCCTTGAACGCCTGCAACAGCGTGTCGATTGGTTGCAAAAGAAGACTGATGGTGCTGTGGAAACCCGCCGCCACCCGCGCTTTGAACCCAAGGACAAGAATTCCAGCATGACGCTGCCCGATGGCCGCGTCTATGCCTGCGAAGTCGTCGACATTTCCGTTTCAGGTGCCGGCATCAAGACCGATGTCATGCCAAGCCTGGGCACCTACTTGTTGCTCGGCAAGATGAAGGGCCGTGTGGTGCGCTATCTTGATATCGGCATCGGCATCGAATTTGTGAAGCAGTTTGAAAAGACCGGCATGCAGGCCTAGATCGCGGTCAGTTTTGGATAAGTCATCCAAAACTGACAAAACGCGATCGGATATTCAATTGGCGAGCACGTTCATCACGTTTGACCGCGTCGGTCAAAAGTAATCGTGCTCTAGCTGTGGCTTTTCAATAGGTTGTCCATCCGGTTCAAATGAAGGAAGCTGTTGTTGCGAAACGTCAGTGACTTCAAGGAGAACCGGATGAACATTCACAAGAATGCGGCATTGACGCCGAAAAGTCGAGCCGAGGTGGCTTGGC
>JANNFZ010000032.1:0-2521 GCA_031380375.1 Hyphomicrobiales bacterium | reverse complement strand
CTCGCGCGATGATACCCGCGCCACAGCACCTTTCATTCTCATCACCCATGACACGCTCGAGCCATCCATTCGCAAGGCTATTGCCCGCATTGAAAAGGATGGCCATGTCGCAGGAAGCCCGCGCCTTATCCGCATTGAGCGTCTGTGACTGAAGCCTTCCTGAAAGTTGAACATTCGCTGAAAGGACAGCGCTGGCAGGCCCGGTTGAAGGATACGCGCAGCTCCGAGGCCATGGCCCAGCGCCACGAGTTGCCGGAAATACTCTGTCGCGTGCTGGCTGGCCGTGGTGTAGCGATCGACGACGCCGAGAATTTTCTCAACCCGACACTCCGCCAGCTCATGCCGCAGCCTGCGGAACTGCGCGACATGGAAAAGGGTGCTACCCGTCTGGCACTGGCTATCCGCAACGGCGAGAGCATCGGCATCATCAGCGACTATGACGTGGATGGCGTAAGTTCTGCTGCTCTTATGGTGCGCTTCCTGCGCGCCGTTGGCAGCACGGCAAGGGTCCACATCCCTGATCGCATCACTGAAGGCTATGGCCCGAGCGAAGCGGCGGTGACTGCACTCAAAGATGCCGGCGTGAAGCTGCTGCTGACATTGGATTGCGGTGTTCTTGCCCATGATCCGTTGGCCCATGCTGCCACCCTAGGGCTTGAAGTCGTCATCGTTGATCATCACCAGGCGGGCGCGGACTTGCCCACCGCTCATGCCGTCATCAATCCCAACCGCCAGGACGATACATCAGGGCAGGGGCACCTTTGCGCGGCCGGCGTGGTGATGATTCTTATCGCCACGGTGAACCGCCTGTTGCGCGATCAGGGCCACTATCAGGATGAGCAGCCCGAACCCAACATGTTGCAATGGCTCGAACTCGTGGCATTGGCCACGGTCTGCGATGTGGTGCCTTTGTTGGGCCTCAACCGGGCCTATGTGACGCAAGGTTTGAAAGTGATGGCAAGACGCGAGAACCCTGGCATCGCGGCATTGGCCGATGTTGCGGCACTGAAACGCAAACCCGATACCTATGCGTTGGGTTTCATGCTGGGACCAAGACTCAATGCGGCGGGCCGCATCGGTCATGCCGACGACGCCCTCAAACTCTTGATCGCCACCGACCGCAGTGAAGCCGTCAATCTCGCCCGTGCGCTTGATGAGATGAACCGCCGGCGCCAAGCCACGGAAATGCGCGCTGTCGATGAAGCCGTGATCCAGGCGGAACTCGCATTGGGCAAAGATCAGAACCCGGCGGTCATTGTGGTTGCCGCCGAAGGCTGGCATCCCGGTGTGGTTGGTCTTGTGGCGGCAAGGGTGAAGGAACGTTTCAAGCGTCCGGCCTTTGCACTGGCCATCAACAGCAAAACCGGATTGGCAACAGGCTCAGGCCGCTCGATCTCTGGCGTTGATCTTGGGAGTGCCGTGCGCCGCGCCCTTGAAGCTGGCCTTCTCACTAAAGGCGGTGGCCACGCCATGGCAGCGGGACTCACGATCGAAAACGCCAAACTCGCCGACCTCCGGCAATTCCTCGAGGAGGCACTGGTCGCAGAGGTCGAGGCGGTTCGCGATGTGGCGCTCGAAATCGACGGTGCCCTGACGGCCACTGGTGCCACTCTCGATCTGGTCGATCTTCTGGAGCAGGCAGGCCCCTATGGGTCGGGCCATGCTCCGCCCATGTTTGTCTTTCCGGCCCACCGCGTCGTCTATGCAGACCGGGCGGGAACTGACCATATCCGCTGCACGCTCGCCGGGCCCGACGGCAAACGCATCAAGGCCATTGCCTTCCGGGCCATGGGCACGGACCTCGGCGAGGCGCTGCTGTCAGAACGGCAGTTTCCGCTCCATATTGCCGGGCGCCTGGTGCTGGATGAATGGGGGGCAAAGCGCCAAGCGGCCCTTCAAATCGAGGATGCAGCGGTCATTTCTTGAGACTTGCCAAGGCCCAAACGCTTTCCTATAGAGGCGCGACTTTCGGTGCTTCGGCACCTTCAGTGCGCCCTTCGTCTATCGGTTAGGACGACAGCCTTTCACGTTGTAAAGACGGGTTCGACTCCCGTAGGGCGCACCATTTTCCCAGTTTTGACATCTTGCATAGCCTGCCAATTGCGGCAATGTGCCTGACATCTACAGTCTTTGCGCATGGTGCATTCATGACTCCAACTGAAAAGACCTATTTGATCACCGGTGCAACGGGCGGCATCGGGTCTGCCCTGTCAATGAGGCTTGCACAAAACGGAAATCGCCTTGTCCTTGCATCGCGTGATCCCGGCAAATTGCAGACCTTGAATGAAGGCCTTGCCAAAGTCGCTGGCCACCCACATCTCGTCCTGCCTGTCGATATGGCAAGCGACGCCTCAATTGCCGTTTTTGCAAAGCAGCTTTCGGATTCAGGTGTTGCGCTGGACGGTCTGGTATTTATGCCGCCTCAGGCCCATTCGACAAATGATTGTTTGCCGCCCAATGAAACCTGGCGGACGCTTTTCCAGGATTGCTTCATTGGCCCATTGTCGCTGTTGAAAGTGGC
>JANNFZ010000277.1:0-4441 GCA_031380375.1 Hyphomicrobiales bacterium | reverse complement strand
GACACTGGAGTGCGAGATTGCACCTCGTGTGCCAGGCGACCTGGTGGGCGATCCGACGCGGCTGCGCCAGGTGCTGCTGAATTTAATCGGCAACGCGGTCAAGTTCACGGAATCAGGCAAGGTATCCCTGCTTGTGTCCTTGGAACCGGACACATCCGCTCCAACCCTGCGGTTCACTGTTTCGGACACTGGCATTGGCATTCCGGCCGAAAAACTGGACCGGGTGTTTGAGCGCTTCACGCAAGCTGACACATCCACCACGCGCCGGTTTGGGGGCTCCGGGCTGGGGCTTACCATTTCGAAGCGCCTGGTGGAACTTATGGGGGGGCGCATCTGGGTCGAAAGCCAATTGGGTGAAGGCAGCATGTTTTCTTTCGCCGTGCCGTTCGAGATTTGGGCAGGGGCGACTTTGCGCAGGCCCGTCGCTGTCGGCACGGAGCCCGAGTTGCCGTTGGCGCATTTGCGTATTCTTTTGGCGGAGGACTCCCCCGACAACTGTCTGGTCACCATGGCTTATCTTGAGGAGACGCCGTACCGGGTCGAAATCGCCGAAACCGGGGCCATCGCCTGTGACATGTTTGCTGCCCGACACTACGACCTTGTGCTGATGGACCGGCAAATGCCGGTTATGGATGGCTTGACCGCGACGCGGAAAATTCGCGCTTTCGAACGGGCGAATGGAAGGCCACCCACCCCCATCATTGCCTTGACCGCCTCTGCCTTGAAAGGCGATCGGGAAATGTGCCTGGCCGCCGGTTGCACGGCTTTTTTGACAAAGCCAATCAAGCAAGAAGTGTTGCTGCATGCGATCAAAGAGCATTCCGCTGCCGCCCCGCCATCATTGCAGGAGGAAATCGGACAGAAGGAAGCGGTCCCCGCAGTTGTGAAGTCAAACATCACAGACCGGATCCCCGCTTATCTGCAGAACTGTCGGCAGAATGTCATCGACATACGGTATGCATTGGACCGCGTTGACTTTGAGGCCGTGACGATAATCGGCCACAACATGAGCGGTTCCGGAGGCATGTTTGGATTCCAGGCCATCACCGACATCGGCGCCGCCCTTCAGCAGGCCGGTGAAAGTGCGGACACCGACGCGTCCCGGAAGTGGGTGGGTGAATTGTCCACCTACCTGGATCGTGTCGAGACCATTTCTGACTAGATCGCGGTCCGTTTTGGAAGAATCATCCAGAACGGACAAAACGCGATCGAAAATTGAATTGGCGAGCACATTCATCCCCTTTGACCGCCTCGGTCAAAGGGGACCGTGCTCTAGTGGCATTGTTCATGCAACACTGACGGTGAGTTTCCGGCCCTCGTGCCGGGCCTGTGCCATTCCGGGACAGGCAGTTCAGGAAAACCCGTGGCCGATCACCGCCAATTCGAACTGGCACTGAAACAGGCAAGGCTTGCCGAGGCGGCCCAGCTTGAGGCAGTTCTGAACGTGAAGGATGCGCGCAGCATGCGGCTTCTGGCGCTGCGAGACGCGGTGATCCCGCATCTTGCGGCCCATCCAGCGGGTGCGGGCCTTGTCGATCTCGTCTTGCAGCAGGGCGAAGTGCCAAGGCTTTGGCTCGATCTCATTTCATCGGCGGTGGTGGCACCCGACACGCGCAATTTCCGGCTGGAGCAGGAGCGCGACATGGTGCGCGAGGTGCTCTACGAGACCGACAACCTCGATGACATGAAGCTGCATATACTGCGCTATCTGGCGCACCGGGTGATCGCCAAGGAAAAGGCGGCGGCAGGGCTTGCGGAATATGCGCCGGGTGCCCGCGGACCACGCTATGGTTTGCTGGCCTTGGCTTACGTTTGGCTGACCGGCTTGATGTTCGGCGTGCTGGCTTTTGTGCTTGCTGCCATGATCATGGGCAAACTCACGTTTTAAGCCCCTTTCCACCTGTTACATTCTGAAACAGCTTTTGATTTCGGGAAGCCCGCTCTGGTTGATAGGTGAAGGTGGGGACGCTTGGAGTCGGTGGGTTAGTTTGGAATGAATACGGAACAGCAGAAATCGGCCCTGCCGGTATCGGAGTTGCAGCGCACGCCGCGCAAGACCGATGGTTTGCCGCAACGTCTTGGTGGTTTTGCCACCATTGCCGAAGGGCTGGATTACGCCGCCAAGGGCAAGACCGGTTTCAATTTCTATGGTGGACGGGGCGCACTGGCTTCGGTCATGGGTTATGCGGAACTGCGCCACCGGGCAATTTCGACGGCGCGCAATCTGCTTTCCATTGGCTTGAAGCGCGGACAACGGGTGGCTGTTGTCGCCGAGACGGCACCGGAATTCATGCAGGTGTTTTTTGGCTGCCAGTATGCGGGCCTGGTGCCGTGTCCGGTTCCCTACAGCATGTATATCGGCGGGCGTGACGCCTATGTGCAGCGCATTGCCGGCATGTTCCGGGCCGCTGATGTTTCTGCCGTCATCACGTCGGAAGACCTGAAGGATCATATCCGCGAAGGGGCCGCCATGGCGGGCGTTGGACTTGCCTTCACGCATGCCGAACTCTCGGCGCGGCCCGAGGCCATGGTACGGCTGGAAGGCTTCAATCCCGATGATGTCGCCTATATCCAATATTCATCGGGTTCGACATCATCGCCCAAGGGCGTGCTGATTACCCAACGTGCCATCATGGCCAATGCCGAGGGCATGTTGCGCCATGGTCTGAAAGTCACACCGGAAGACCGGGCCTTTTCCTGGTTGCCGCTCTATCATGACATGGGGCTCGTGGGGTTCTGCCTTTCGCCCATGCTGGGCCAGGTCACAGTGGATTATTTGCCAACCTCGGCCTTTGCGCGCCGGCCAACCCTGTGGCTGAAACTGATGTCGGAAAACCGTTCGACGATTTCCTATTCGCCGACCTTTGGCTACGAGTTGGCGGCGCGGCGCATCAATGGCGAGGCCATAACACTTGACCTCGCGCAGTGGCGTGCCGCCGGCATTGGCGGCGACATGGTGCGGGCCGAAGTGCTCAATGAATTTGCCAAGGCGCTTTCCGTGGCGGGCTTCAATGCGCGGGCCTTTGTTCCCAGTTATGGCATGGCGGAATCAACGCTGGCCATTTCCTTTGCGAGTGTCGATGGTCCGATCAGCATCGACACGGTTGATCTTCACGCCTTGAAGACGAAAAAACGCGCCATTCCCGCGCGTAAAGCAAGTGGCATTGAAGCGCGGAGCTTTGTTGTCTGTGGCGCGCCGTTGCCCGGTCACCGCATTGAAGTGCGGGATGAGCAGGGGCAGGCATTGGCGGAGCGCGACATTGGCCGCATCTTCGTTGACGGACCCAGCATCATGGCTGGTTATTTCAACGCCGCTGACGCCACGGCCCAGGCCATTGGCGCTGATGGTTTCCTCGACACCGGCGACATGGGCTATTTGCTCGGTGGTGAAATCGTAATTACGGGGCGCGCCAAAGACCTGATCCTGCACAATGGCCGCAATATCTGGCCGCAGGACATTGAATGGGCTGCCGAAGTCATTGCGCCGCTGAGGTCTGGCGATGTGGCGGCCTTTGCCGTCGAGGGCGCTGACGGCGATGATGAAGTCGTGGTGTTGGTGGAATGCAAGCTTGCCCATCGGGAGCAGCAGGAAGCCCTGCGCAAAGCCGTGCACATGAAGGTTCATCAAGCGGCAGGTGTTGATTGCACGATCGTGCTGGTGCCGCCGCGCAGCCTGCCTTTCACATCGTCTGGAAAACTCTCCCGCGCTGGGGCCCGCGACCGTTATCTGGCGGGCGGGATCGCCGATATTTCCCCAGATACCGCGCTGCTCTGAGCGCAGTTTCACAGGGGAGTTGGCATGCGCATTGCGCTGACCGGTGCAACGGGATTTGTCGGCCAGCACGTGCTGCCGTTGCTGTTGGCGCGTGGTTGGCAGGTCAAGGCGTTGGTACGTGATCCCCAGCGTTTGGCGAAGAGAGACGATCTGACCGTGGTGGCGGGGGATCTCGCAAACACCAAGGCACTCGCGCAGATTTGTGATGGAGCCGATGCGGTGTTGCATGTGGCGGGGGCGATCAGTTCGGTAACCGCAGAAGGATTTGATATCGTCAATCGTGTCGGTACGGTCAATGTTCTGGCGGCGTCGAAGGCGGCAGGTGTTCGGCGTTTCGTCCATGTTTCATCGCTTGCCGCACGCGAGCCCGGGCTTTCACGCTATGCCGCGAGCAAGGCAGCAGCAGAACGCGTCGTGCAGGACACTGGTGCTGCTCTCTCGACACTCATCCTCCGGCCCGCTGCCATCTATGGTGAGGGCGACAGGGCCACGCTGCCCTTGCTCAAGGCACTGATGTCGCGCGTGGCAATTCTTCCGGGCAGGTGCGACAACCGGTTTTCGCTCGTGCATGTCGATGACTTTGCCGAGATTTGTGTTGCGGCGCTGGTGAGCGAAAGAACAGGCCTGGTGGAAGTTGGCGGCGAAGCGCTGACCTGGGAAGACGTG